>CAYRVO010000048.1:0-8295 GCA_964427565.1 uncultured Halanaerobiales bacterium
AACCATATCCTGGGTAGGAATAGTTATTGGACTTCCATCAGATGGTGAAAGCAAATTGGTTGTTGATAACATTAAGAGACGTGACTCAGTCTGTGCTTCTGCAGACAGGGGTACGTGTACAGCCATCTGGTCACCATCAAAATCAGCATTATAAGCAGTACAGACCAGGGGATGTAATTTTATGGCTTTGCCTTCTACAAGTACTGGTTCAAAAGCCTGTATTCCTAATCTATGCAAAGTAGGAGCCCTGTTTAATAATACAGGATGATCTTTAATTACTTCTTCCAATATACCCCAAACTTCATCATCCACATTCTCAACCATTCTTTTTGCATTCTTTATATTATGAGCATAATCTTGATCTACAAGACCTTTCATAACAAAAGGTTTAAATAATTCAAGTGCCATTTTCTTTGGTAAACCACATTGATGCATTTTTAAATCAGGTCCAACTACAATAACAGATCTTCCTGAATAATCAACTCTTTTACCCAATAAATTCTGACGGAATCTACCCTGTTTTCCTTTCAACATATCACTTAATGATTTAAGTGGACGATTTCCAGCTCCTGTTACCGGACGACCCCTTCTACCATTATCTATCAAAGCATCAACGGCTTCCTGTAACATTCTTTTCTCATTACGGATAATTATTTCCGGTGCACCCAGATCAAGCAGCCTTTTTAAACGATTATTACGGTTTATGACCCTACGATAAAGGTCATTTAAATCAGAAGTAGCAAATCGGCCCCCATCTAACTGAACCATAGGCCGTAAATCTGGCGGAATTACAGGTATTACCTCTAGTACCAGCCAATCAGGATCAAGACCAGAATCTTTTAAACCATCCATTACTTCCAATCTTCTTATTGCCCTTTTACGTCTCTGTCCAGTTGCATCTTTGATTTCTTTTTTTAATTCTTGAACATCTTTTTTCACATCTATTTTTGTAAGTAATTCCTTGACAGCTTCTGCTCCCATACCGGCAGTAAAACTATTGCCATATTTATTTCTTGCTTCTCTGTATTCACTTTCTGAAAGAAGTTGTTTTTTACTTAGAGGTGTTTCACCTGGATCAATTACAATATATGATACAAAATAAATTACCTTTTCCAGAGCCCGTGGTGACATATCCATAATTAAACCAAGGCGACTGGGAATACCTTTAAAAAACCAGATATGTGTACAGGGAGCAGCAAGTTCAATATGCCCCATTCTTTCTCTTCTAACTTTCGAACGAGTCACTTCCACACCACAACGATCACATACTACTCCTTTATACCTAACTCGTTTATATTTACCACAATGACACTCATAATCTTTTGTAGGGCCAAATATTTTTTCACAAAATAAACCATCTTTTTCTGGTTTTAAAGTTCTGTAATTAATTGTCTCGGGCTTTTTTACTTCTCCACGTGACCAATCGCGAATTTGTTCAGGAGATGCTACTCCTATTCTCATAGAATCGAAATTATTTACATTGAGCAAGGGCCTCTCCCCCTTCTATTAATGAATTCTAATTATTTTAATCATCATTATCTTCATCTTTTTTATTCAATTGTAATTCTGTATCCAGACCGAGTTTCTTTGCAGTTTCATTTAATTCATCTTCATTTTCAACTATATTTAACTCCTGTTCATCTTCAGTAAATATTTTTGCATCAAGTCCCAGACTCTGCATTTCTTTTATTAACACCTTAAATGATTCAGGAATACCCGGTTGGGGAACATTTTCCCCTTTAACTATGGATTCATAGGATTTAACACGCCCGACTACATCATCTGACTTAACTGTTAGCATTTCCTGTAATGTATAAGCAGCTCCATATGCTTCAAGAGCCCAGACTTCCATTTCACCAAAACGTTGACCACCAAATTGAGCTTTTCCACCAAGTGGTTGCTGTGTTACCAGTGAATAAGGTCCGGTTGAACGTGCATGTATCTTATCATCAACTAAATGATGCAGTTTCAATATATACATATAACCAACTGTTACACGATCATTAAACGCTTTTCCAGTTCTACCATCAAAAAGTAGAGTTTTTCCATCTCTATTAAGTCCTGCTTTTTCAAGCATTTCTTCAACTTCTTCCTCACGAGCACCATTAAATACAGGTGTTTCAATATGAAGACCAAGGGCTTTAGCGGCCATACCCAGATGAGTCTCCAAAACCTGTCCGATATTCATACGCGAAGGTACTCCCAGAGGATTTAAAACAATTTCCACCGGTTTACCATCAGGTAAAAACGGCATATCTTCTTCTGGTAAAATACGGGAAATAACACCCTTATTACCATGTCTACCTGCCATTTTATCACCAACAGCAATCTTTCTTTTAGTAGCTATATATACTCTTACCAGTTTATTTACACCTGGCTTCAATTCATCTCCCTGTTCTCGTGAAAATACCTTTACATCGACAACTATACCCTCTTCACCATGGGGTACCTTAAGGGAAGTATCACGTACTTCTCTGGCTTTTTCGCCAAAAATAGCCCTTAATAATCTTTCTTCTGCTGAAAGCTCAGTTTCACCCTTAGGTGTAACTTTCCCTACAAGAATATCACCCTCTTTTACCTCTGCTCCAACCCTTATAATACCTCTGTCATCAAGATCTTTCAATGTATCCTCACTTACATTGGGAATATCACGAGTAATTTCTTCGGGACCAAGTTTGGTATCTCGCGCTTCAGCTTCATGTTCTTCGATATGAATAGATGTAAATGCATCTTCTTTAACAAGTTTCTCACTTATTAAAATTGCATCCTCATAATTATAACCTTCCCAGGGCATAAAAGCTACAAGTGTATTACGGCCTAAAGCAATCTCTCCTTTATCTGTAGAAGGCCCATCTGCAATAATGTCACCTTCTTCAACTCTATCTCCTTTTTTAACTATAGGTTTCTGATTCATACAACTGCCCTGATTTGAACGTTTAAATTTCATTATATTATAGTTATCAAGACTTCCTTCATCATTTTTTATTATAATTTTTTGACCAGTAACTTTTTGTACATGTCCAGAAGCCTTTGCTATTACAACAATCCCGGAATCTTTTGCTGCTTTATGTTCTATTCCAGTAGCAACAATAGGAGCATCTGCCTTTAATAAAGGAACAGCCTGCCGCTGCATGTTAGCACCCATCAAAGCTCGATTGGCATCATCATTTTCTAAAAATGGTATTAAAGAAGCCGAAACCCCTACAAGCTGTTTAGGAGATACATCCATATAATCAACTTTTTCAGGTGGTACTTCCAGAATATCTCCCCGGTGTCTGGAAACAATAAGATCATTTGCATAATTACCATCCTCATCAAAGGGGGCATTTGCCTGAGCTACTGTATTTTGATCTTCCTCATCAGCAGTTAAATATTCTATCTCATCAGTAGCTTTTCCATCAATTACTTTTCTATAAGGTGTCATAAGAAAACCAAATTCATTTGTTTTAGCATAAGTACTCATAGAACCAATAAGTCCGATATTAGGTCCTTCCGGTGTTTCTATTGGACAAATCCGACCATAATGAGAATGATGAACATCCCGAACATCAAAACCCGCTCTTTCACGACTCAAACCACCGGGCCCAAGTGCACTCAATCGACGCTTATGTGTTAATTCCGAAAGTGGATTAGTCTGATCCATAAATTGAGATAACTGACTGCTCCCAAAAAATTCCTGGATAGATGCTACAACCGGTCGGGTGTTTATCAGTGCCTGTGGAGTTACTACATCGATATCCTGTATTGTCATCCTTTCCCTAACTACTCTTTCCATACGAGAAAGACCTATTCTAAACTGATTTTGTAGTAATTCTCCTACAGTTTTTAAACGACGGTTACCCAGATGGTCTATATCATCTATATAGGCATCTGGTTCATTATCAATTAATTTCACCATATATTTAACTGTTTCTACTATATCCTTCTTATCAAGATATTTTTTATCAGGATCAATATCAAGTTTAAGCTTTTTATTTATTTTATATCTACCAACAGCGGCCAAATCATATCTTTTATGATCAAAAAACAGAGATTCAATTAAATTTTCAGCACTCTCTACAGTAGGGGGTTCTCCTGGTCTCAATCTCTTATATAATTCTATTAATGCTTCATCCCGGGAATCAGTATTATCCCTATCAATAGTATCCTGAATAACTTCATGATCACCAAAAAGATCAATTAATTCCATATCCGTACCATAGCCAAGAGCCCTAAATAAGACCGTTGATGGCATTTTTCTTGTTCTATCTACCCTTACAGATATTATCCTTTTTTTGTCATATTCAAATTCTATCCAGGCTCCTCTGTTAGGTATAATACTACCATTTATAAGCCTGCGACCATCTTTTGTTCGTTCATCATCAAAATAAACACCGGATGAACGTACAAGCTGATTAACTACAACCCTTTCTGCTCCATTAATAATAAATGTACCTTTATCGGTCATTAATGGGAAATCACCCATGAAAACTTCCTGTTCTTTAACTTCACCTGTTTCCTTATTAATCAATCTAACTTTTACCTGTAAAGGAGCAGAGTATGTATCATCTCTATCTCTACATTCCTCTACATCATATTTGGGTTCATCAAGATAATAATCAACAAATTCCAAAACCAGATTTTCGGAAAAATCTTCGATTGGGGAAATTTCATCAAAAACCTCTTTTAAACCTTTTTCAAGAAACCACTGATATGAATTAAGCTGTGTGTAAATCAAATCAGGTAATTCTCTTGCATCTTCAATCTTGCCAAAACTATATCTTTCCCTATAATTTGACATCTTTGCACACCCCCAGGAAATAACATTAAATGGCTTAAATTCAATAAAACTATCATGGTAAAAAAAATTTGCGCATAAAACAATCGACAATAATTAATATTATCACATGCTTCTTGTCTTGTCAAGGTATTTCGGAACATATTATGCATGAGTCAATTTTAACATCCCATAGAGTGCTATATACTTATAAATATTTAATATAAATATATAAATCCAAATAATATATAATTACCAATTTAAAACTAATGTTATTTCTATCATATTTGTAATGTATATATTATAGCAAAAAAGTACTCTGATTATCAGAGTACTTTTTATTTATTACTTGTTACTACAGGAATTTATACAGTTAAACATATTTTATAATTAAACTTATTTCATAATTAATATAACAACAAGCAAATTAAACCAAAGTAAAGTATTTCAAATCATGAAAGAGACTTAATTATATTAATAATCAAATTTAAAATATTAATTACTTAAGTTCAACAGTTGCTCCTGCTTCTTCAAGTGCTTCTTTCATTTCTTCTGCGTCTTCTTTACTGAGTCCTTCTTTTACGTTTTGAGGTGCATCATCAACAACAGCTTTTGCTTCTTTTAAACCAAGACCGGTTAATTTTCTAACGGCTTTAATAACCTGAATTTTCTTCTGTCCTATTTCTGACAGATAAACATCAAATTCTGTTTTTTCTTCTTCAGCTTCCTGCTGCTGTCCTCCACCAGCGGCCATTGCTACCGGTGCTGCAGCACTAACACCAAATTTTTCTTCCAGTTCTTCTACCAATTCCGACAACTCCAGAACAGACATATCTTCAATAGCTTCAATAATTTCTTCTTTAGTCATTTTATTTTCCTCCTAATTTTTATTCTTTTTGTTCTTTGATTTGATTTAAAACCTGTACTAATCCTCTTATATTTCCCTGCAGAACATTAACTAAACCAGTAATAGGTGCTTTCATACTTGCAAATGCCTTAGCAAGCAACTCTTCTCGAGGTGGTATTTCAGCCAGTGAATTAACTTTATCAACATCAATAATATTGCCATTAAGATAACCAGCTTTTATTTCCAGTTCGTCATTATCCTCGGCAAAATTAACAAGAACTTTGGCCGGTGATACTACATCTTCCATACCAAATGCAATAGCAGTTGGTCCACTAAGAAAATTATCAATACCTTCTATTTCTGATTGTCCGGCTGCTATTTTAGCCAGTGTATTTTTTACAACCTTATACTCAACACCGGATTCCCATAATTTATGCCGAAGTTCAGTCATCTGAGCTACATCAAGACCTAAATAATCCGTAATTACCATTGATTCTGCACGCTCAAAACAATCATTCAATTCTTCAACAAATGCTTCCTTTTCAGGTGTGGCCACATTATCACCTCCTAAATTTAAAAAACCCTCCCACAGACATACAGGAGGTAACTAATGAAAATTGTTAACCTCGGCAGGACTTTTTAAGCCGTATTGGCTCCTGCTGTCTATGGTCATATATATTATATTTTTATTTTTGCTAAGCAAAAATTTGCGCGTTTATACTACTTCCCAATAAGTGTCATTACCTTTGCAGGTTCTACTGCAATTCCCGGTCCCATTGTTGAAGAAACATTAATTGATTGCAAATATCTTCCTTTAGCAGCAGCTGGTCTTTCCTGAATTAAAATATCCATTATTTTCATTAAATTATCCTTTAATTCATCTACTGCAAAAGATACTTTACCAATGGGTAAATGAATAATACCATTTTTATCAACACGGTATTCAAGTTTCCCGGCTTTAAATTCTTTAATCGCTTTTTCTAATTCAAAGGTAACTGTTCCTGCTTTAGGATTAGGCATTAAACCTTTAGGGCCAAGAATCCTTCCCAGTTTACCAACAACACTCATCATATCAGGAGTAGCAATTGCTAGATCAAAGTCCAGCCAACCATCTTCAATTTTTTCTGCTAGTTCTTCTCCACCAACTTCATCTGCTCCTGCTTCTTCTGCTTCTTTAATTTTTTCACCTTTAGCAAAGACAATGACTTTTACTTCCTGTCCTGTTCCATGAGGTAAAACTACTGTACCGCGAATATTTTGATCTGCATGTTTAGGGTTTACACCAAGGTTTACAGCAAGTTCTATAGATTCATCAAAATTTGCTGTTGATACTTCCTTCACCAGTTTCAAAGCCTCTTCTGGATTATATAATTTTTCTGTATCAATTTTATCTCTGGCATCATTATATCTTTTGCTATGTTTTGCCATACATATCTCCTCCAATCTGTGGTTAAACGGAATAATCCTCCCACTTAACAATCTTTATTCAACAGTAATCCCCATACTTCTTGCTGTACCTTCTACCATTCTCATTGCAGCTTCAATAGTATTAGCATTTAAGTCTGGCATTTTTGTTTCCGCAATCTCTTTAACATCTTCTTTTGTTACCGTGGCTACCTTATCAATATTAGGTTCCCCGGAAGCAGTATCAATTCCTGCCGCTTGTTTTAATAACACAGCTGCAGGTGGTGTTTTAGTTATAAAATCAAAAGATCTATCTACATAAACGGTTATTTCAACCGGAATAAGCATTCCCGCTTTCTCAGCAGTCTTTGCATTAAATTCTTTACAAAACTCCATAATATTTACCCCATGTTGACCCAGTGCAGGTCCAACAGGCGGTGCTGGATTTGCTTTACCTGCCGGTATTTGCAATTTAATATTACCAATAACTTTTTTGGCCATGATTAATTACCTCCCTTCCTGTTAATCCTCTTCTATCTGAGAAAATTGTAATTCCACAGGTGTATCTCTACCAAACATAGAGACCATCACCTTTACTTTACCCTGCTGAGGATGGACCTCCTGTACTGTTCCAATAAATTCTTCAAAAGGACCATCAATAACACGTACTCTATCACCTTTCTCAAATTCAACAGTAACTTCTTGCTCACCCGCACCCATTCCACTCAATATATGATCAATTTCATCTTGCTGTAAAGGTAGAGGCTTTGTCCCACTACTGACAAAACCAGCAACTCCAGGTGTATTTCTTACTACATACCACGAATCATCACTCATAATCATTTCTACAATTATATAACCCGGGAATATTTTTTTATCTACTATTTTTTCTTTACCCCTTCGTTTCTCCAGTTTCTGTTCTGTGGGTACAAGTATACGAAATATTTTATCTTCCATTTCGGTAGTTTTAATACGCTTTTCCAAATTTGCTTTTACCTTTTTTTCATGTCCGGAATAAGTATGAACAACATACCACATCTTTTTTGCCATAACTTGAGGGACCTACTTCTGTAGAACCCCAACCCCCCTTAATTACATAATAAGTGGAGTAATAATATTTGTTAATAATAAATCAATTACCCCAATAAATACTATCAAAGCAACTACGGTAATAACAACCACGAGTGTATAAGAAGATAAATCTTCTTTACTCGGCCAATTAACTTTTTTCAATTCCTGTTTAACACGGCGAATAAATTTTCCTACTTTACCAAAAACACTAAATATA
>CAYRVO010000049.1:0-8083 GCA_964427565.1 uncultured Halanaerobiales bacterium
AGGTCTTTATATTTTCATCCAGTCTGGTTATCAGATCATATAATTCTGCAAGCTGGTCCTGGGAAAGAGCTTTAGTAGGGAAAATGTATAGGGCCCTTGCAGAATCATCCTTCAGAATAGTATTTAATACCGGCAAATTATAACAGAGGGTTTTTCCCGAAGCCGTAGGTGTAACTACAATTAAATTTTCACCCTTCTTACTTGTATTATAGGCTTCAGCCTGATGTGAATAGAGTTTAGTTATCCCTTTTTCTTTCAGGATTTTGATCATTTTATTATTTATAGTTGAGGGAAAATCAGTATAAATTGCTTTTTTGGCCGGGATATTTTTCCAGCAAGTTATATTATTACTATATTTTTCGGATTCTTTTAAAGAGGAAGCTAATTGTATTAAATTCATGTTTATTTCCTTTCTTTAGTACTTATGTTCACCTATATTATATAATTCAGTGGAATATACGTCAAGCATTGATTTATTCTGGACTCCCCCATTTTTTTTCAGATAACGAAATATCCCTTTTGCAAGCTTAAAAATTTATTTTGGATAAACTTTATTTAATTTTTTCAATAGAAAAAGGGAACAGTTGTGTTTTCTTTTCTTGCAGGAATTAATTTTATTTGCTATAACTTTTCTGTTTTACAGATATAGTGGAAACAATGTTCTGAATATGTAAATTTTTACTATAATATTTGGAATGCATCTCCTGTTTTTTCGACACTCTTTAAGAAGAAATTGCTGTATAATATAAAACAGGAAGGGAGATGTAGTAATGGAAAATATAAGTTCACTGGTAATACAAAAGGAAGTAGAGAGTAAATTTAAATATGATCATTTAATTTTTGTTTTGCTGGCATTTTTTATGGGACAGGCTGATCTTACTTTTGGATTATATCCTTTTTCTCTTATTTATTGGTCATTGTTTATTGGTTCTAATATTTATTTGTTTTTATTTGTTTCCCTCAGTACAGTTAGTGGTCTGGTTTTTGCGGGTGGATTGTATAATCTTACTTATTGTGCTGGGATTGCAGGTTTATTACTATACAAAATTTATAGTAAAAAATTTGAATCTAAAGAATGGCTGGCAGCATTTTTCATATGTTTATCATATTTATTTACTTCTTTTACTGTTAATTTTTTCAATAATGTATTATTATATAGATACCTGCTTAAAGCAGGAGAGAGTATATTGATATTTATGCTTATATTAATTGTTAGAAATGGTAGTAAAGAATTTTCTCTTATCAAAAAGTCATTAAGTAAGCTGGAAAAATTGACAGTTTTGATTATAAGTATTGGTGTTTTACTTGGTTTGAATGCTATTCCTTATTATGGGGTAATTATAAATATAATAGTTCTATTAATAATAATTGGATCAACATATGCAGCAGGTACTAATTTAGGACTGTTCCTGGCTGCTATTTATGGTCTGGTTTTTGTAAGTAGTGGTGTAATTCCTATGGTTGCCATGACAAAATATATTATATTTGCTCTAGTATGTGCTTTATTTACACATAAGAAAAAAATATGGATGTGTCTTGGTTTTTTGCTGGGTTTTATGCTTTATTCTGGTTTTTCACCTTCTATGTATGATATAAAAGTAACATTAATTGAAACAGGTTTTGTACTGCTAATATTTATATTAATGCCTCCTTTTATTTGGGATTATTTATTTAAGAGATTTGCTGTTACCAGTAAAATTGTAAAAGATGCTGAAATAAACAAAAGATATGAACACAGTTTTAAAAAGCAGTTACGTGAGTTATCAGCTGTATTTTCTGAATTAAGTTCAACTTTTCAGGAAGTTTTACCTGCTGAAGAAAAAGAAAAAAATAATAGAATAGAAGATTTTATATTTTTATTTAAAAATAAAAATTGTAAAAAATGTACTGATAAAAGAAAGTGCTGGTATAACAATAAGCAAAAAACCTATGATGTTATAGAAAACATGTTAGTAGCAGCCCGAAAAAAGGGGAAAATAGATAGTCAAATATGTAAACAGTATTTAAGTGAGATATGTAAATATAGTGAAGATATTGTGACGGGTGTTCAGAGTAGTTTTGAATTATTTCAGGTTAATAACTTCTGGCGTAATAGATTAATAGAAAAACAAAAAACTGTTTCTGATCAACTGGCCGGCATAGGCAATATAGTAGAAGATTTTGCTCATAATACAGGTCTTGATTTTAACTATGAAGTATCTGTGGATAAAATAAAGACTAAGTTAACGAAGAATAATATTAATGTATGTACAATTAATATAAATGGGAAGAAGGGGTCCCACAGGGTTGATATAAAAATGGAAATTGAACCCTGCCGTGGTAATGAACCATGTTCCAGTAAGATATTAAATATATTAAATTCAGAATTTGATTATAATTTCCGCCTGCTGACAAATAAATGTGGTAATATTTTAAAAGAAAGACCCTGTTTTCTTCACTATGGGCCTACAGGCCTATATAAAATAGATTTGGCAGTTAGTCAGAGAGCTATTACAGAAGACACAAGTGGTGATACTATGAGACATAAAAAGCTCGATAATGGTCAAGATTTAGTGATATTAAGTGACGGTATGGGTGTGGGAAAGAGAGCAGCAAGGGAAAGTAAAGCGGCTGTAAATTTATTTGAGAATATAATAAGGTCAGGCTTTAATAAAGATCTGGCCATAAAGACAATAAATTCTGCATTGTTTTTACGCAACCAGGAAGAAAGATTTACTACAATGGATATAGCTTTTTTTGATACTTTTAGTGCTGAATTAAAAATGGAGAAGATAGGTGCTATGTCCACATATATTAAAAGAGGCTGGGAAGTTATTTCCTTGAATTCATATTCATTACCGGTAGGTATTCTGGAAAAGATTGAGACATGCTCTTGTAGTAAACAATTAGAAGAAGATGATATTGTTTTTATGTTATCTGATGGTCTACTTGATGCTATTAGTGGAGTAGATGATAGGGAAGAATGGTTTAAACAGTTGCTCAGGAAGATATCTTTTACTGATCCCAGAGATTACACGAAATATATTGAGGAAGTTATTAGTAAGAAAGGTAAAATAAACGATGACTTAAGTATAGTGGTTTTTAAGGTTAGAAAAAGAAAGATTTTTAGTGGGAGGAAGGAAATAGGAGGTTTAATATAGAATTAATAATAAATAACAAAGGAGATATTAAACTTGAATTTATTAACGACTTTTAAAAATTACTGTCAAGAAGAATTGATTATTAATGAAGGTGAAAAAATTTTACTGGGTGTCTCCGGGGGCCCTGATTCATTAACCATGCTTGATCTTTTTTCTCAGATACGGGATGATTTTAATTTACAGCTTTATGTTTTTCACCTTAATCATATGTTTAGAAAAGAAGCCGGTGCAGAAGCAGAATTTGTGGCTACAGTTTGTAGAGAATATGATGTAAAAGTATACATTAAAAAAATTGATGTTCCAGCTATGGCGGCAGAGAAAGGTCTGTCTCCAGAGGAAGCAGCCAGGGAAGCAAGATTTAATTTCATGAAAGATAAAGCAGAAGAACTGGATGTAAAAAAAATAGCTTTAGCTCATAATAGAGATGACAATATAGAAACCATTCTCTTTCATATTTTCCGGGGTTCAGCTTTAAAAGGATTAACAGGCATTAATCCTGTGACTGAGTATGGAGATTTGCAAATAATACATCCTCTTTTAGATATTAGCAGTTATGAAATCGAAAAATATTGTCAGGGCCTGGATTACAAACCACGTCGTGATCCAAGCAATAAAGAAACAGTATATGTACGCAACAAAATAAGGCATAAGATTATACCCTACATAGAAGAAGAAATCAATCCCGGTTTTAAAGATGTTATAGTTCGAATGGCAGGTATATTAAAAGAAGATGAAGAATTTTTGGCTACACAAGCAGCAGAAGAAATGGAAAAGGCCCTTATCGATAGATTTGAGAATAGGATTGTATTATCTATAGATTATATGCAGAATTTATCGGTTGTTATTAGAAGAAGGATTATTCAACAGGTAATAAATGATTTACAGGGGCAAATAGTTGATCTTTATTATGAACATTTAAATACTGCAGATGAGTTTATAAAAAGTGGTAATACAGGAAAAAAGATAGATTTACCTGAAGAAATAATATTGAAAAGGGTATACAATAGATTAATTATAAAACAAGGTAGCTTTGAGAGAAAAAAATATAATTATGAACTTCAACTAAATATACCTGGTGAAGTAAGGACTCCGCAAAATCGAACAATTAAAACCGAGATAATAAATAAAAGTACTGACTGGTTAAAATTAGCTGTAAAAAGTGGAATTTGTTTATGTGATTATCAAAAAGTTGGACAACCTTTATATGTTAGGACAAGGAGGAATGGAGATGAATTTCAACCTTTGGGTATGCAAGGTATGAAGAAGCTTAAAGATTATTTTATAGATGAAAAAATCAATCCTCGAAAAAGGGATAAAACTCCATTAATAGTTGACAATAAGCAAAGGATAATCTGGATTACTGAAATGAGAATGAATGATAAATTTAGAGTAACTGATAAAACAGAAGAGATAGTAAAAATTAGTATTACATAAAGAAAGGGGACTGCAATGTTAAAAAAGAACATTTCAGAAGTAATAATAACAGAAGAAAAACTTAAAAAAAGAATCACAGAAATGGGGAAAGAAATTAGTAATAGTTATCAAGTTGATGATGATTTAATAGTGGTGTGTATTTTAAGAGGAGCAGTAATTTTTATGGCTGACTTGGCTCGCAATATTAGTTTGCCGGTAACTTTTGATTTTATGGATGTCTCCAGCTATGGTCAATCTACAGAATCCGGGAATATTAGAATTATAAAGGATTTAGAAGAAAATATTGAAGGTCGACATGTGCTTATTGTTGAAGATATTATTGATACTGGAAAGACTATTAGACATATTCTAGATATGTTTGCAACTAGAGGTCCAGCCAGTGTAAAAATTGCTACTTTGCTTGATAAACCTGAAAGACGGGTTGAAAAAGAAGTTGATGTAGATTTCAATGGGTTTGAAATTCCCGATAAATTTGTAGTAGGTTATGGTCTTGACTTTGCAGAAAAATACAGGAATTTACCCTATATAGGTGTCCTAAAAAAAGAGTTATATAATTAGCATTTACAAATTTATAAACTTGTGGTATAATATCTAATTGTATATGAAGACACCCGGAGGGGAGGTTTAAAAGCTTGAATAAGTTTGTTAAAAATATAGGATTTTATCTACTATTAATTGCTATTTCAATTTTAGTAGCACAATTTTTTATGCAACAATCACCGCAGACAATTGAAAATTTTACCTATACTGAGCTACTTGATCGTGTTCAGGAAGGTGAAATAAATAGGGTAACAATAATTGGTAATGAAGAAGTTAAGGGAACATTTAATGGTAAAAGTTTCAGTGTCCCCGTTCCTCCTGAATCTATACCGCGATTAATGCAGGAATTAAGGGATGCAAATGTGAATATAGAAACCAAGCCTAAACCAACAGCCCCCTGGTGGGTAAATATTTTGGGCTATATTTTACCAATAATAATTCTAATTGTTGCCTGGGTTTTTATAATGCAGCGTATGCAGGGCGGCGGCAGCAAAATGATGTCTTTTGGCAAGAGTAAGGCTAAGTTAAATGAAGGTAATAAAGATGTAACTTTTGCTGATGTTGCCAATTATGATGAAGTTAAAGAAGAACTCCAGGAAGTTGTACAGTTTCTCAAAAACCCCGATAAGTTCACACGTCTGGGAGCAGAGGTTCCTAAAGGTCTTTTGCTTGTGGGACCACCCGGAACAGGTAAAACATTGATGGCTAAAGCTGTTGCCGGAGAAGCTGGAGTACCCTTCTATTTTATTAGTGGTTCTGATTTTGTAGAAATGTTTGTTGGTGTTGGTGCTTCCAGGGTTAGAGATCTTTTTGAAAAAGGAAAAGAAAATTCTCCCTGTATAATTTTTGTTGATGAATTGGATGCAGTAGGGCGTCAGCGAGGCGCAGGACTTGGTGGTGGTCATGATGAAAGGGAACAGACACTTAACCAGTTGCTTGTAGAAATGGATGGTTTTGAACCTAATGAGGGAATTATCCTGATGGCTGCAACCAACAGACCTGATGTGCTTGATCCAGCCCTTTTACGTCCAGGACGTTTTGACCGACAGGTTATAGTTCATAAACCAGACCGTCTGGCCAGGGAAAAGATCCTCAAAATTCACACTCAAAAAAAGCCTATAGCGGAAGATGTTAATTTAGAGATTCTTTCTAAAAGAACTCCCGGTTTTACCGGTGCCGATATGGAAAACTTATCCAATGAAGCGGCAATACTGGCTGCTCGCAGGGGTAAGAACAAGATATCAATGCTGGAATTCGATGATGCCATTGATAGAGTTATTGCTGGTCCAGCTCGAAAAAGCAAGGTGGTTTCTGAAAAAGAGAAAAACCTTGTTGCCTATCATGAAACAGGTCATGCTTTACTGGGAGAGTTACTGGATCATGCAGATAGGACTCATAAAGTTTCCATTATTCCTCGCGGAAGTGCAGGTGGTTTTACTATTCCTCTTCCTGAGGAAGATAAAAACTTCTTAACTAAAAATGAATTATTGGATCAGGTCACAGCTTTACTTGGAGGTAGAGTTGCTGAAGCAATTTTCCTGGAAGATATAAGTACAGGAGCACAAAACGATTTGGAACGTGCTACTAAAACTGTTAGATCTATGGTAACTGAATATGGAATGAGTGATAAATTGGGACCTTTAACACTGGGTCAGAAGCATGATGAACAGATCTTTCTGGGCAGGGATATATCAAGAAAACGTAATTACAGTGAAGAAGTTGCAGCAGAAATTGATAAAGAGGTCAATTCAATTATAACTAATTGTTATAATAAAGCTAAATCAATGCTGGAAGAAAATACAGCTAAAGTTGAAAGGATAGTTTCTGCACTTAAGGAAAAAGAAACTTTAACTTCAGAACAAATACAAAAACTTATAAAGGGTAAACCACTTCCTGATGATGAAGCAGATGAAGAAGCGAATAATATGAATAAAGAGCAGAAAGAAGAAAGAAAAGATAAAGAAAAAAATAATAATGAAGCAATAAATGAAAAAGAAAAAATAACAGATAAAGATGAATAAATAGAAGGTGTAAATTAGTAAAATGGCTTTTAAGTTATGAAAAATAATAAAAACCAGCCAATATTGGCTGGTTTTTATGTAATTACATAAAATATTTGATTTTTTAAGCGATAAATTCTAACAAATAGGAAAAAGGATTTTTTGGTACTGTATAGAAGTTTAATAGAGATGGAATTTGTATATTAATAAAAAAATTAATGTATAAAATCTTTACTGCTTAATTCAAATATATATTATAAGTAAACATTAATTATAATAGATATAAAAAAATCAGTGTACTAAAATTTATCTTAGTTTTTATTATTATATTTCAGGGAGGTGGGTCTGAATATAGAAAAAATATTTTGATTATTTTAAGTAGTAACATAAAAAAAATTAAAAATAACAAGGGGGAAATTATTTTGAAAAGTGATATTGAAATAGCTCAATCAACAGAGATGAAACCTATCCTCGAGATAGCTGAAGAAGTAGGTCTTGAAGAAGACGATCTGGAATTATATGGAAAGTATAAAGCAAAAGTTAAACTTGATGTTCTTAAAAAAATGGAAGATAAGGAAGACAGTAAATTAGTTCTGGTAACTGCTATTACTCCTACACCTGCAGGTGAAGGTAAAACTACTACTAGTGTTGGTTTAACTCAGGCAATGAATCAATTGGGTAAAAAATCAGCAGTTGCTTTAAGAGAACCATCACTTGGTCCAACAATGGGTATTAAAGGTGGTGCTGCAGGTGGTGGATATTCACAGGTAATACCTATGGAAGATATTAACCTTCATTTTACCGGTGATATTCATGCTATTGGTGTAGCACATAATCTTTTATCAGCTGCTATAGATAATCATATTAAAAAGGGAAATGATTTAAATATAAATCCTAATAAAGTTGGTTTTCCCAGAGTTCTAGATATGAATGATAGGGCTTTAAGAGAAATCGTTATTGGCTTAGGTG
>CAYRVO010000050.1:0-7952 GCA_964427565.1 uncultured Halanaerobiales bacterium
CGTTTTTATGTTTGGTATGCCTGCTGCAGCACTTGCTATGTATCATTCTGCGAAACAAAATCAGAAAAAAATTGTTGGTGGTATCTTACTAAGTGCTGGTTTAACATTTGCTCTAACAGGTATTGGTGAACCACTTTTATTTAGTTTTTGTTTTGTAGCACCATTTCTATATTTAATTCATGCTGTGTTGACAGGTACTTCTTTAGCAATAACTTATTTACTGGGGATTAAACATGGTTTTGGATTTTCAGCTGGTTTAATTGATTATGTCTTAAACTTTGGTATAGCTTCAAAAGCTTTGTGGATTATACCTTTAGGTATTGTTTATTTTATTATCTATTATTTTCTTTTCAGATTTTTCATTACTAAATTTAATTTAGCAACACCTGGTCGCGATCTTAATAATAATGATAACCCTGCTTTATCAATTATGCCAGAATCTCAAAGAAAGAGTAGTAATAAGAGCAGTCATGTTAATGATACAAATGATGACGATGATGATTCAGAGAAGGCCCGGAAATATATAAAATATATTGGTGGTAAAGAAAATATAGAACTTGTTGAAGCCTGTATTACAAGGTTGAGATTAGTTCTTAAAGATGCAAATAAAATTAATGAAGAGGGATTAAAGACATTAGGGGTTTCTGGAGTACTTAAAGCGAATGAGAAAAATGTGCAGGTTGTAGTTGGTACTAGAGCTGAATATTTAGCAAATATAATTAATAAAGAGTTAAAATAAGGGATAAAAAAAAGTTCTTATAGGAGGGTAAATTATGGCAGCAGAAAATTATATAAGTGAGGTTAAAAAATTAGTTGATAAAGTTGAAGATACACAGTTGGCAAAAATTAAACAGGCCGGTGAAATTTTTGCTAGAGTTATTGAAGAAGATAAATTAATTCATGTTCTGGGTACCGGTCATTCTCATATGATAGCTGAAGAATTATTCGTAAGGGCAGGGGGTATAGCCCCGGTTAATGCAATACTGGATGAAAATATTATCTTAACAGCTGGTGCGAGAAAAAGTAGTAAACTTGAGAAACTGGAGGGACTGGCTGAAATAATATGGGATGAACATGAAATAGATTTTGATGATGTAATGTTAATTATATCAAATTCAGGTCGTAATAGTGTTCCGATTGAAATGGCACTTAAAGCTAAAGAAGAGGGTCTATATTTACTGGCTATAACTTCACTTGAACATTCTAAAAATAGCGAATCGAGACATTCCAGTGGCAAAAAATTATATGAAATTGCCGATCTGGTATTTGATAATTGTGTTCCACATGGTGATAGTCTTCTCAGCTTTAATGGTGTGAAGAGTGGTCCGGGTTCTACAGTAGCAGGAGTGATGATAGTAAATAGTATAATTGCAGAAGCACTTAAGATATTAACTCAAAAAGGAATTCCCCTGCCTGTTTATGGAAGTCAAAATGTAGATGGTATTAGTAATGAGAGTCTTTTTGAAAAATATGATAAAAGAATTAAGTACCTCTAAGTTTATAATAAAGGGGGGATTGCAATCCCCCTTTAAAGAATTTATTATTATCCTTGCTAAATTTTATATAAATAAGGATCTTTTATAAAAAGCTTTATTTCATAATTAGGCTTCAGGAAAGCACTTATAATCGTATTAGATTTTTTGACTGACTGATATTAATTATGAAATTTTCTTAAATACTAAGGAGTTGAAATATATGAAAGCTATTGTTAATGTAAATATAGTTTTACCGGATAAAGTTATAAACAATGGGGTAATTATTTTTGACGAAGAAATTAATAATATAATTTCTATAGAGGATCTATCCAGTTACGAAAATGTTGATATAATTAATGGTGAAGGCGGTTATGTCACTCCTGGATTTATTGATATTCATATTCATGGTGCCGGTGGTTATGACACAATGGAAGGTACAGAAGAGGCATTGAGTAATATAAGTAATACTATAATAAAAACAGGAGTTACTCATTTTTTACCAACAACAATGACTATGGAGTCTAAGGCAATTAAGAATGCACTGGATAATATAATCAATTGTCGTAATAAAGAGATGGAAGGGGCACAAATATTGGGTGCCAATGTAGAGGGGCCTTTTATTAGTCCGGAATATAAGGGTGCACAGGCAGAAAAAAATATCAAGAAGCCAGATATGGAGTTTTTTAATGACTACCTGGAATATATAAAAATTATAACTGTAGCACCAGAAATAGAAGGTGGACTGGAATTTATAAAAACAGCAAGAGATAAAGGGATAATTGTTTCTGCTGGGCATTCAGGTGCCACTTATGAGGATCTTATTAAAGCACGCAAATATGGTTTGCAACATGCTACCCATTTATTTAATGCAATGACGGGTTTGCATCATCGTAAACCGGGTATTGTAGGGGCAGTACTTAGCAGTGATATGTCCTGTGAGTTAATAGCGGATAATATTCATATTAATCCGGCGGTTTTAAAATTAGTCACTAAGACCAAGGCTTTAGATGAAATAATACTTATTACTGATTCCATGGAAGCAGCGGGATTAGATGAAGGTGAATATTCTCTGGGAGGTCAGAAAGTAATTGTTAAGGATGAAGCAGCAAGATTGGAAAATGGAGCTCTTGCAGGTAGTATTTTAACTTTAAATAAAGCAGTTATTAATATGCTTAAAGCCAGTACTTTACCCCTGGAAAAAGTAATAAATATGGTTACATTAAATCCTGCCTGTTTATTAAATATAGCAGATAAAATAGGTAGTCTAAAGCCGGGTTTACAGGCAAATATTTCCCTGTTTGATAGTAAATTTAATGTTAGAAAGGTATTTATCAGGGGTAAGGAAAAATATTCAGCCAGGAGATAAAGGGGGAAATGACATGCAATTAATTATAGAAAAAAACTACCAGGAAATGAGCAAAAAAGCAGCAGAGCTTGTTGCCAGTCAGATAACTTTTGATCCAGCCAGTGTACTGGGACTTGCCACAGGCAGTACACCATTAGGTATGTATAATGAATTAGTTAAGATTTTTAATGAGGGAGAGATAGATTTTTCAGAGGTTATCACTTTTAATTTAGATGAGTATTATAAGATTTCTCCAGATAATAAAAATAGTTATCATTATTATATGATGAATAATTTCTTTAATAAAATTAATATTAAAGGAGCTAATATAAATTTGCTTGATGGAATGACAGATAAACCTCAACAGGAATGTAAAAATTATGATAGAGAGATTAAAAGAGCAGGTGGAATAGATTTACAGATACTGGGCATTGGTCCTAATGGTCATATAGGATTTAATGAACCGGGAGATAAACTATGTGTTGAAACCCATCTTGTAGATTTAACTGAAGAAACGATAAAAGCTAATAGCCGTTTTTTTGCAAATTGTAAAAAAGTACCCAAAAGAGCGATTACAGTTGGGATGGCAACAATATTAAAAGCCGAGAAAATTTTATTACTGGCCAGTGGTAAAAAGAAAGCACGGGCAGTTAAAAAGGCAGTTAATGGCTATGTAGATACCAAAATTCCCGCTTCTTTTTTGCAAACACATCCTCATTTAACAATGGTAATTGATGAAGAGGCCGCACTTTTACTGGATTAATTTATAATAATTTATAATATTTATGAAGGTGATAATATTTTATACCAGGAGTGATCTTATGTTTAATATATTTAAAAGTAAGAATAATATTGTTTTAAAATCTCCCTTTGAGGGAAAGGTAATTAATCTTGATGATGTACCTGATAAAGTATTTTCTGAGCGGATGGTAGGTGATGGAATTGCTATTAAGCCAGACAGCAACTTTTTATTAGCTCCGATTGCCGGGGAAGTAATACAGTTATTTTCTACTAATCATGCACTGGGCTTAAGAACAGAAAAGGGGCTTGAAGTTCTTCTCCATCTGGGTATAGATTCAGTTGAGCTTGGGGGAAAAGGTTTTGAAGCCCTGGTTAAGGAAAAAGAAAATATTAAACAGGGTGATAGATTGATTAAGATAGATTGGGAACTTATAGAAAAAGAAATTGTCTCTACAATATGTCCTATAATAATTACAAATATGGAGATAGTTAAAAACATAGAAATATTAAACGAAAAATATGTTAAAGGTGGAGAGGATTTATTATCAATTAATATTTAATTTTATAATAGGAAAAATAATAGAATAATTGTGAGGTGGTATTATAATGAAAAAAGGAGAAGTTGTAGTATTAAATGATACAGGATTGCATGCCCGTCCTGCCTCTTTGTTTGTAAAAAGAGCAAGTGAATTTACTTCAGATGTTAGAATAACTGCAGGAGAAAAAGAGGTTAATGCTAAAAGTATTATGAGTGTTATGAGTCTGGGGGCAGATAAGGGTACAACTGTAACCATTTGGGCTGAAGGAGTTGATGAAGAAAAGGCAGTAGCTGTTTTAATTAAGTTCATTAAGGAAGATTTGGCAGACAGAGATTAATATTGTTCTGAAAGGGTGTTATTTATGATTAAAGGTATACCTGCTTCTCCCGGGATAGCTATAGGAAAAATATTTATACTTGAAAATATGAATTTAGAAGTTGAGACCAAAAAAATAAAAGAACATAAAATAGAACAGGAAATAGAAAGATTTCATAAAGCTTTAAAAAAGGCTAAAAAAGAAATTACTGTTTTAAAAAAAGAGGCTTCCACTAGATTAAGTGCGGATAAGGTTGAAATTTTTGAAGCACACCAGATGTTTCTTGCTGATCCGGAATTAATTAAACAAATAGAAGCTAAGATTAGAAAGAAATACAATGCTCAATCAGCAGTCGATAAGGTGATCCATAGTTATATAGAGTTATTTTCTGAAATGGAAAATGAATATATGAAAGCCAGAACAGCTGATATTAATGATGTTGGTCAGCGGTTAATAAGAATTTTAATTGATAAGGAAAAAGAAGAAGTTGATTTTACAGATCAAGTTATTATCTTTGCAGATGATTTAAAACCTTCTGATACTTCAAAACTGGATAAAGAAAAAGTCCTGGCTTTTGTTACCCGGCAGGGATCAAAAACATCTCATTCAGCCATAATGGCCCGTTCATTAGGTATCCCGGCAGTTGTAGGTGTGGGTAGTGAAGTAAGCTTTAAAAGAGATGAGAAAATTATTGTTGATGGAATTGAGGGCAAGATTTTTAAAGATCCAGATCAGAAACTTTTAAGTAAATATAAGAAATATAAATTAGATTATCAGAAACAAAAAAAACGACTAAAAAATTATAAAGATAAAAAGACAATTACCAGAGATGGATTTAATATAAAAATTGCTGGTAATGTAGGCAATATAGATGATGTTGATTTAATTATAAACAATGGGGCTGAGGGGATAGGGCTTTTTAGAACTGAATTTCTTTTTATGAATAGAAATAGTTTTCCTACTGAAGAGGAGCAGTTTAGAGTATATAAAAAGGCAGCTGAAAAGATGGATGGTAAGCCTGTAATAATTAGGACCCTGGATATTGGCGGTGATAAAGAACTTTCTTATTTAGAACTTGAAAAAGAGATGAATCCTTTTCTTGGCTATAGGGCTATAAGAATGTATTTTGAGAAAGAGGAAATATTTAAACCTCAGCTAAGAGCTATACTAAGAGCAAGTAATTACGGTAATATAAAATTAATGTTTCCTATGATTTCTTCACTATCTGAGACAAGATTTGCCAGACAGGTTATTAATAATGTACAAAAAGAATTGGATGAAGATAATTTGAAATATGATAAAGATATAGATGTTGGAATTATGATTGAAGTACCTGCTGCGGCTTTAATTGCCGACAAACTTGCTGAGGAAGTTAACTTTTTTAGTCTTGGCACCAATGATTTAATACAGTACACAGTTGCAGTAGATAGAACAAATGAAAAAGTAGCTAATCTTTATACACCATTTCATCCGGCGGTATTATTATTAATAAAAAAGACAGTGCAGGCAGCCCATAGTAATAATATTGAAGCAGGAATATGTGGAGAAGCAGCAGCTAATGAAAAGCTTGTACCGTTATTATTGGGGATTGGTATGGATAAATTAAGTATGAATGCAAATTCGATTCTCCCGGTCAGAGAGATAATAAGCAAATGGACAATTACTGAAGCTAAAGATGTTGCAAACAGAGTTTTTAATATGAAAAATAGTGGGGAGATCGAAAAATATTTAACTGAGGTAATGAAATAGAAACCTGTGCATTTTACATTATGATATATATTGCAGGAAAAACTGTCTGTTTTTTGAAAAATAAATTAAATATATATATTTCTATTTTGAATAAGCCTGGGTAAAATTACCCCTTGATAAATATAAAAATATCTGATAAAATATGATTAAATAAAATTAATATAAGAAAACCGTGATCAGGGAAAGTAATTAATTATCTCATATAAAGCGAATCGGGAAGTGGTGTAAGCCTGGTTATGAGATTAATAATGAAGTTCCCCTGTGAGTTATTGGCTGAAATTATAGTAGGTTAAATCGGATGTCTACCGTTATTCAGACAGGTTATAGATTAAATTCTGTAACTATAGTAAGTGGGCTATTTAGTTTAAAAGGATGGTACCGCGGGTAATAAACTCGTTCCTGTACAGGGAAGGGGTTTTTTTATTTGGGAGGTAAATTATTATGAAATATGGTTATCTTGGTCCTTCAGGGACATTTTGTGAAATGGCTCTATTAAAATTCTGTAGGAGTGAAGATGAAAAAGCACCTCTGTCAACAATTGAAGAAATAGGGGAAAGGGTTAATAGAAACAAAATTGAAAGAGGGGTATTACCCCTGGAGAATTCTCTTGAAGGGTCAGTAAATAAAACCCATAATCTTTTATTGGAACTGGATAATATTCAGATAGTAGACGAGATAGTTATTCCTATTATCCATAATTTGCTGGCTGTTCCCGGCACCAAAATTAATCAGATAAAAAAAGTTTTATCTCATCCACAGGCAATAAAACAATCATCAAAATTTATCAGAAATCATCTATCTGAAAGGGAAATAATCTATACAGATAGTACAGCCCGAGCAGCTGAAATTGTCAGTGAAAATGAAAATTATGCCATGATAGGTTCCAGGTATAGTGGTAAGGGAAATGGTCTTGAGATACTTGTTCATAATATTCAGGATTACAGTGATAATTATACCCGTTTTATTGTTATTACTAATACTGATAGAAATTTTTCATACAGCGATGATGAGTATGAGTATAAAACTTCACTTATCTGCACACCGGAAGTTAATAGACCGGGAGTATTACATGATATGCTTGCAGAATTTGCCGGTCGCAGTATAAACTTAAGCCGTATTGAATCAAGGCCAACAAAGAAAAAGCTGGGAGAATATATTTTTTATATAGATATTGATGGTCACAGGCAGGATGAACAGGTCAGACAGGCCCTCAGGGAGGTAAAAAGTAAATCAGGTTATTTTAAGATTTTAGGTAGTTATAAAAAATATTATTTTAAAGAAGGGAGAAATGAGTAAAATGTTAAAAGAAAAAAGAAATAACAGTCAAGAAAATTTATGGTCTGAAAAAATAAGAGGAGAAGTAAAAAAATTAAATAATTATGTTCCCGGTAAACCTATAGAGGAAGTTAAAAAAGAATATGGTCTGGATGAAGTAATAAAACTGGCCTCTAATGAAAATCCTTTATCTGTGTCTAAAGATGTACGCAAAGTAATAAGAGAAGAATCCAAAAATATAGGTCTTTATCCAGATGGGGCAAATAGAAGATTAGTGAACAAACTGTCAGCGAAATTAAATATAGAGAACAACATGATTACTTTAGGTAATGGTTCAGATGGTTTACTTAAGGTTATAGGGGAGACATTTTTAAACAAAAATGATGAAGTCATTATATCTTATCCTTCTTTTGTAGAGTACAATTTCATATCACAGTTAATGGGCTGTCATATTATCAGGGTCTGGACCCGCAATTATCAGCAAAACATCAAGGGTATAAAAGATGCTATTA
>CAYRVO010000051.1:0-7925 GCA_964427565.1 uncultured Halanaerobiales bacterium
GGAAAATAGATATTCAATAAAACAAATTCAGGATATTCTGCTGCCAGAACCCTTCCTTCTCTATCAAACTTCTTAATACCCAGACCATGCCAGACATCAATGGGTTCTGTTTTTGTATATAACCCCACTCCACTATAACCTTTTCGTTCTGCAAAAGTAAAATAAGAATAGTAATCATCTATATTTCTTAAATTATCTTTAAGTTGATGATCCTGAATCCGGATTTCCTGTAATCCAATAATATCGGGTTGTTCTTCATCCATCCATTCCAGAAATCCTTTGCGGGCAACCGCTCTGATTCCGTTAACATTCCAGGAATATATTTCCATCTCTTATCATCCCCCTATAACATATTACAGTATATTAATTTACAGCTTATTTCACTAAGATCAAAGTCATTATATTAAATTTAAATATCTATATCTATTAATGCTGTCACACCAACAGCATTTATTCTTTCAATATTTTTTATATCGGCAGGGTTTTTAGTATTTATCGGAACTAGGGCTCTGATTCTAAAAGCACCTTCCCTGAAATTGCCTTCTAACTGGGCTACTGCTTCTACTTTTTTTACTGCATTAGCCGGTCCTGAAACCTGGACAGCACCTACATAGGTTCCTGAACCAATTGTAATAATGGGAACTACTTTAGTTGAATTTTGTACCTCAATCCCACTATTTAAAGTGAGGGTATTAATAAAATTATTAATTTCACCTGCAAATTTATCAACTACAAAGCCAATACCAAACGTCTTTAATAATTGTTCCAAAAGGTTTGAAGCCTGAACTGCGGGAGTAAAAATAGAAAAAGTACTAACCGTTATAATCAATAAAGTCACAACTGCAATTTTCAAAAAAGTATTATTAAACATAAAATCCCCCCTGTATTTTTTTAATATATATATAATTAATTAAACACAATTATTTATATTCCTTTATATTTACACCTGATTTACACCTGATTTTTTTATACAAAACTTCTCATTTATTTCTTTTTAATTTAATCCCTGTTTTTAAACCTTGTAGCATAAACTTTCTCAGGAAAAGAACCCTGTGCATAATCTGAAGTTTTATCTCCCTTGACCAGTGATTCTTCAGCATATGCTTCAACTACTTCCCCAACAAATAAAAATTTTTCACCTGTTTTTATCTTCTTATTTAGAACACACTCCATATGAGCTACACATTCAGCAACTATAGGTGCTTTTACACTTTTAGCTTTATCATAATTCAAATCAGTTTCTTCAAATTTATTAACTTGATATCCAGAATGATAACCACAATAATATATTTCCGATTTCAATTCTTTTTGCGGAATATTTACTACAAATTCTCTAGTCTCGTTTATTAATTTATATGAATAGGCATTCTTACCAATAGCACAGGCTATAAGTGGTGGTTCTTTTGCTACCGGCATACAAAAACTTACTGCTATAATATTTTTTTGATCTCTATTTATATCTCCACATGTTATTAAAAAATGCCTCATAGGCCACATATATTCTAAATATTCTACATCAACCTTCAAATCCTTTTCACCTCATTTCTGATATAAATTATATATCTAAATAATATACATTAATAAGCAGAGCATATTTACAGGCAATCATTTACTTTTTCATAAGCCATATTAACTATCTCAATAATTTGCTCTGGATTTGATACAGACCCGCCACCCTGAGCAAAATGATCACTTCCTCCACCATTACCATTAAATGAAGACATTACATCTCTTAACAGATCACCCATATTCAGCTTATCTATATTGGCCGATTTAGCCATAATTATACGGACAGTATTGCTATCCCGCTGGCCAAAAATTACGATATTATTGTCATATCCGATCAATTTTTTAACAGTATATTTTAGATCAGAAAAATCTTTAGAAATATAAATCTTTTTAATAATTCTTAGTCCAGACTTCTTTTCTGTCTGTTCCATTAAATTATGTACCCTATAATCTACAAGTTCTTCTTTTAAGTCCTGTATCTTGCTACTTTTTTCATTTAGATCATTTTTCAATTTCTTTATTGAAGAATTTATAAGATCATTACTGACAGATAAAATATCCCGGGTTTCAGCTACAATTTTGTTTTTATATTTGTAATCCTCAACTGCCCTCCGGCCACAAAGAAAAGTAATTCTCATACCCTCTTTATAGTTATCTGTATTTAGAATACTGACAATCCCAATTTGCCCTGTACTACTTAAATGAATACCACCACAGGGAGAATAATCTATACCTTTAATTTCAACTACCCTAATGTCTTCAGCAACTGACGGTTCTTTCCTTAAAGACATCGATTTTAATTCTTCTGGATCAGGATATTCAGCATTAATCTCACGGTCCTGGTAAATTATTTTATTAACTCTATTTTCTACTAACTCAAATTCCTCAGAAGATAATTCACTATCAATATCAATAGTTAAACTATTGCTACTAAGATGAAAGCCTACAGTATTTGCCTTATACATATCTTTTAATACTGCTGAAAGTAGATGTTGACCACTATGCTGTTGCATAAAGTCAAATCGTCTCTTCCAATCAATTTTACAATTTAGTTCTTTTTTCTTTTCTGGAATCTGATTTAAAACATGATAAATTACTTCATCCTTTTCGTAAACATAACTAACCTTTTTTTGCCCGATTAATCCTTTATCAGCAGGTTGTCCACCACCTTCAGGATAAAAAGCAGTTTGATCTAAAACAATGTGATATTTATCATCTTTCTCTATCACTGAATTGATATTTGCTTTAAATTCCTGCAAAAATGAATCTTTGTAATACATTTTGCCGGTCATTATATTTATTCCCCCTGCTATGAATTATTTCTGAATAGTAAGAACTCTATATATTTAAATCCCCCACATTTATTAAGATACATACTTTAATAGCTTTTCTTTACATTGATTATTACCAATATTCAAAAAAGAATAATTTATTTTAAATATATTTTATCACTTATTTCCAGTATAATCAATATTTCAGAAAACAAGCTTAAAATTATACTAATTACAAAAAAAGAAAAACCCCCCTACGGGAGTTTAGAAATTATTGAATTGCAGGAAAACTATTTTTTGTTTATAATCGGTTCAGAATCAATTAATGAACAATAATCTGATAAATCTCCTCTTGATAAACAACAATCTATTATTTCTCTACCCAAAGGCATTAAGTCATCTTCAAGATACTGCTTTAATTTTTCTCTGAAAAATCTATATAAAATCTCACTACCCTGATCATAGGCCTTCTTACCTACTTCTGGCTGTTTTTCAACCTGTAGAAACTCTTTCTCCAGCATCCTTCCTTCAATCATAACTTCCCTTAATGCATATCCCAGTAATGATGAACGGGCGGGAAGCAATTGGTTTTCAGTAAACCAGGCACCACCTCGTCTGGCCAGATACTCTCTAGTAATCCACTGGGGCATAAATCCAACCTTCCAGGAACCAATATGTTGATTTGGAGCAAGTATATAACGGACCTGTGGTGTATTAATAATTTGTTTTAGTAATATATTAGCCTGTTTTACCCTTCGACCTGTAGCAAAAGGCCAGTAAGAACCAACACCTTCTGAACTTATACCTTCTGTATCCACAATACTGGGATTCCCATAACCCCGGGGGGCTACCAGTCTCCACAACCAGGCTAAAGCAGGTGGTAAAACATGGAATAAGCCCATAATTCCATAAGAAGGATTTTTAGCTGTACAGGGAGGAGTTCTAACTCCAAAGCTACGTATATCAACTGTAATCGCACCCTCAATTATATTAGAAACAATCTCTCGTGGTAATACTACTCTGGGATTAGGACATGGTTTACCGGGGGCATCATCGATATGTTCCCAGATTAAAGCAGTACTATCTGGAGCAGCATCAATATTCAAAAACAATAAAGGCTTCTCCGGATGACATGTATTTTTCTCTAAATTTGGTTCAGTACCATATTCAGTAATATGGTCAACCCTTATGAACCAGGAATTTTCAGCATCAATCAAACTTAATTTCCCATTATCTTCCTGAAGAAAATCAGGACAGGATGCCATATCATCTGCAGCCGGTCTTAAACTACACCCCTGAGGTAAAGTCAGATAACGTCTTTCATCAGTTATAGTATTATGCCCTAATAATAATTGCCCATTTCTTTCCCTATGCATATCCTGCAGCATTTCACTTTTGCCACCACCACTGGCTCCTTCATGGGTAATAGTTAATTTATTATCATAAGGTGTAACCACCTGGACTGTAGAACAATGTAAAGTAGGCCATCCTTCTTTTTCTCCCCGATCTATCAACATTCCATAAACTCCTTTTTTAGCACTGGGACCAGGATAGAGATTATAACTAAACATTTCATATTTTCCTGGCTGTCTATTATGAATAACAACCTGTTTCCCATTAAAGTGTGTGTGCCTGAATGGAGGAGCAACATATATAACAGCCTCTGGTTGCAATCCTTCATCTATGTTGATTATATCACTAACACCCTGCAAAAGCCCTAAACCAAGGGCAAAAAAACCAGCATTAGCAGGAACTATTGCCAGTGCATCCATATCTATAGACTCTGGACCTGCTTTAAAAAAGTATAAACAGAGTTCCTGCTTTTTCAACCAATTAAAAGTTTCCTCTCTAAGATCTTCAAAATTATAATCAAATCTTTCTTTAAAAGTTTGTTTATCAGTGGGATAGTCATCTGCAATTACCATACAATCTGGATCTCTCCGACGCATGTATGGTTCCATATAATTAGCAGCCACCCCATTTCTAACCTTACAGACTCTGGCCTCAACTACTTTACCCTTTCCCGGCACCTGATATTCTACCTGCTGCCATCCATCTTCTTTTATATCCCGGCAGGATAATTCTACTAAATCCCGTATGTTATTAGCCAATATATAATCAGGACATTCAGTCAAAAGTTCAGTAACCTCTTCAGATAATTTAATTTTTGAATCATTAAGTAAATCCATTTTTAACTACTCCCTTCTTTTTATTTATATGCTATTATTATCAAACCTTTAAATAAATCTTCTCGTGAAATGGATTTAATACTATCCTATAATATATAATTTAAAAAAACAACATCTTATAAACCAATAGTATTATCTATTAGCCGATAAGATGTTGATCTATTATCTGACTAGTCTTTTCAAAATAATTATTGTTCTACTATTTCTACTCTACGGTTTCGGGCTTTACCTGCTTCAGTAGAATTTGATCTTACAGGAGATAATGAACCCACACCATAAGCATTTAATTGTTCTTTATTTACTCCATATTTTGTAATCAATTTATTCATTACTGCTTTTGCTCTTTTTTCTGAAAGATTCATATTATAAGAGAGATTACCAACATTATCAGTATGACCTATGACATAATATTTACTTTCCTGATGATTTTTTAAAAAAGAAGCTATTTCTTCTAAAGCAGGTTTGGATTTTTCTTTTATATTCCATTTATCTGTATCAAAATGGATACCATAGATCGATACAAAACCATTTAATTTAATATTTTCTTCTATTTTTTTAGCAGTTACCAGACCACTTTCCATAGGATTAACTTCAATAACATCTTGAGTTATAATAATATCATCATTATCCTTATTTATAAAAATAGCAAAATAGACATTGTTTCCTTTATATGTCCCTTTAGCTGATAAAAATCTGAAACCATAACGTCCAAATGGCTTTTTAAAACCTTCTCCCCTTAAAGCATTAATTCCCCATTCTAAATGATATACTTCTTCATTCCAGAAAGGCCAGCTGCTTTCTTTTTCTGAAGTTGTAAATAAAATTTGATAATTTGCTTCTTTTAAAGCATTTTCATAATTTTTAAATACCTTGAATATCCCTTCTTCTACAGGCACTTGATATTGTATACGTGTTAATTTACCTTCCAAATCTATATAACTTGAAAAATACCTTCCATGTCCTCTAAATTCTTTTCTTTCCTGTAAACCCGTTCCCAGGACATAAGGTGCATAATCCTGCTCATGATAAGCTATAATTTTAGCCCCTTCATATCTTGACAATGCAGGATGGCCTTTTTTTATATCTTCTGCCTTAATATATTCTACATTAATATATAAAAATACACCCATCAAAACAACAACCAAAGTAATTATCATTAAAATCTTTTTCATATTATAGATACCTCCAGTTTTTAAAGAGTAAATTACAATTTATTAAATTTTCTAATTAAGATAACTCTACCTTATATTTTAATAATTACCCATAAAAAATTAAACTCTTTTGAAAAGATTTTAGATTATAAAAAAATTTAGCTTCTACCTCTTTTTTCTATTAGCTTTTAGCAGAAGTTTTTTTATAATTTCCGGTTCTGCTCCTTTTATTTTTGTAATAAAAAAACCTTTCCTGATTAAAGGAAAGGTTAATTAACTTCTGTATTTTTTGTTATATTTCTACTACATCTATTCCTTTATTCTTCCAGCATTTGATGATAATCCTGAATGGCTTTAATCTTATAATCTTTTTTGCTGGCAACTTCTATACCCTTAACACTGGCTTTTGTAGCAGTCGTTGTGGTAACATAGGGTATATTATATTTTATAGCCCCAGAACGAATATAACTGTCATCAATTTGGCCTTTTTTGCCTATAGGAGTATTAACAATTAATTGTATTTCACCATTTTTAATAGCATCCACAATATTGGGGCGACCTTTATTAATTTTATTTATAATACTACTTTCAATTCCCCTATCTTTTAAATATTCATGGGTACCTTTAGTAGCAACTATTTCAAATCCTAATTCAATAAATTTCTTTGCAGATTCAACTATTTTATGCTTATCTCTGTCATTAACTGTTATAAGAACTTTACCTGATAGTGGTAATCCTATTCCTGCAGCCTCCTGGGCTTTAAAAAATGCAAGAGAATAAGAATCAGCTATACCCAGAACTTCACCAGTAGCCTTCATCTCTGGACCTAATACCGGGTCAACATTATCAAACATATTAAAAGGAAAAACAGCTTCCTTGACTCCCATATAAGGTATATCTTTTTCTTTAAGTTCCATTGCCGATAATGGTTCACCTAACATTAAGCGGGTAGCAAGTTGAGCAATATTTATTCCGGTTACCTTACTGACTAGTGGTACAGTTCTGGAGGCCCGGGGATTTGCTTCTATAATATATACTTTACCTTCATATATGGCATACTGTATATTCATTAAACCAACTACATTTAATTCTTCTGCTATTTTTTCAGTATAATCTTTTATTATCTCCAGCTGTTCATCTGTAATCTCTACTGACGGAATTGAACAGGCACTATCTCCTGAATGAATTCCCGCCTCTTCTATATGTTCCATTACTGATGCTACATAGGTTTCATTACCATCTGTTAATGCATCAACTTCTGCTTCAAGTGCATCTTCTAAAAATTTATCTATTAAAATAGGCCGATCAGGAGACACCTCTTCTACTACAGTATTAATATAGGTATTTAAACTCTCCTCATCATAGACTATCTCCATACCCCTACCACCTAATACATAAGAAGGTCTTAACATTAAGGGATATCCAATCTTATCTGCAATCTCATGTGCTTCATCTTTAGAATTAGCAATATCACTCTCTGGCTGAGGAATACCCAATTTATTCATTAAAGCACGGAATTGTTCTCTATCTTCAGCAAAATCGATACTGGCCGGAGAGGTTCCTAATATATTTACTCCTGCTTCTTCTAGCTCTTCTGCAATATTTAGTGGTGTCTGTCCACCAAATTGTACTATTACTCCCTCAGGCTGTTCTTTTTCGTAAATTCTGAGTACATCCTCTGCTGTTAAAGGTTCAAAATATAGTTTGTTGGATGTATCATAATCAGTAGAAACAGTCTCAGGATTGCAGTTAACCATAACTGATTCATAGCCAAGTTTATCAAGAGTAAAAGCAGCGTGTACACA
>CAYRVO010000052.1:0-7846 GCA_964427565.1 uncultured Halanaerobiales bacterium
CACATATTCACATGTTGCTGTTATTACTTCCGGTATATTTATATTAACTAAAATAACTATAATTGCAGTTAAAAACCCACCCAGAGCCGGGGTGAATATTTTTTTTAAAATAACAGGATTTTCATCATTACTGTTTTCACTTCTTATACTATATAATCCAAATGTCCAGAAAAAAGTGGTATTCACCAAATAATACATAGATACAATAGGGACACTTTCCAGACCAAAGAGAGCAATATTTACAGGTAAACCTATAAATATGGAATTTGAAAAAACAAATAGAACCGTAAAAAGACTCCTCCGGCCCTTTTTTATTTTCAACAGACGAGAAATTATTATCCCAATAAGATAGGAAATACCAACTCCAAATAGGGGAATTAAAATACTGCTACCTGTCTGTAGCAATTTATCTCTGGTAAAAGTTTTTGTAAGACTATAAAACATCATAACCGGAAGAGAAATATTTATTACAAGTTTGGAAAACAAATCTGACATTTCTTCTTTAAACCAACCAATATGGGTTAACATATAACCAATAGAAATCATTATTACAATTATTATTATTCCTTCAAGTGAATTATATAGTGGCATTATTCCTCTCCCTTAATCATTTTATATGATTTTTTTAGTAATTATAGATATTATTCGAATGAATATATAAAGTGCTCCATTTTTGCACTGAAGAAAAAAAGCTAGTTATCAAAAATACTGTTTGAACAAAGCCTGGCGTAGTGAGTTTATTTTTGATGCCTCTTGACAGAAGGGAAAAATGGGGTTTAGCACTTTTTCATGAATGAGATAATATCTATAATTAATCCATTAAATTTTGAATTATACTGCTAACAATACTGAGAAAAATAGAACCTATAATAGCTGCCAAAAGTCCGGATACATGAAATCCTGATATAAAGAACGCAGCAAGCATCAACATTATACCATTAATAACAAATAAGAATAATCCCAGTGTCAAAATAGTCAGCGGTAAAGTAAGAATAGTAAAAATCGGTTTTATAATTACATTTAATATTCCCAGAATCAATGCAGCCCAAAATCCGGCCCAGATCCCTGTAACAGTAATACCGGGGATAACGACTGCAGTAATCAATAATGCCAGCATGGTTGTTAATACTTTAGCGGCAATCTTTTGCATTAAATATTACCTCCTTTTAAAGACAGTCTTTACAACCATTTCGGGACGTGTTGTTCTTTATTATCTTCAACATTAATTAAGACAATCCTCCCTTAAATATTCTTAATACAACTTATATAATTAAAAATCTTCACTAATAGAACAAAATAGCTTCTTAGTAATTTAACAATTAATTAAGTCGTTGAATATATTAATAAACAGATAGGGTTAATATTTTAAATTAATAAATTTCCCCTTTTTACAAGGTTTATTACTTTCAGGGGGGATCCTATAAAAAGCAAGGAGGAATAGAAATGAAACTGGAGCATTTTCACAGACCTGGTCCAGGTACTGGGGACCTGGAATTAGCAAGGGCTTATGTTCCCTTTCAACAATTTTCAACTAATTATTCACCACAAGAAGCTTTAAATAAGGGGACTTATTTTCCAGAATTATATAAACCTTACAGAAGGGAAAGAAGGTGAGGTGTTAATATGGCCGCTCACATTAAAGAATTGATGAAAATAATGGAAATTCAGTTTGCTGTCCTGGAAACTTCTCTCTATTTAAATACCCATCCTTTTGATGAAAAAGTACTGGAAAAACACAACAAACTGGCACGAAGTTTAAGAAGATTACAGACAGATTATAATAAACAGTTCTGTCCTTTAACTATAGGTTGTAGTAACTTTGATTATCCCTGGTGCTGGATAGATGAGCCATGGCCCTGGCAAATAAATTATTAATTTTTGAGAAAGGAGGAATAATTAGTGTGGAATTATAAAAAAATACTGCAATATCCGGCTAAAATAAAAAAACAGGATCCACAATTTGCCGGACTTGTTATTACTCAATTTGGAGGCCCTGACGGTGAACTTTCAGCGGGAATAAGATATCTCTCACAAATGTATGCTTTCCCTGTAGCAGAAGGTAAAGCAACTCTAAATACTATCGGTACAGAAGAACTGGCTCACTGGGAAATTATTGCCACCTTATTTTATAAACTAACACAGGGAGTTCCACCCGAAGTTTTAAAGGAAGCTGGATTAGGTGGTTATTATGTACAACATGGGCGTGCACTATATCCCCAGGATGCAGCAGGTAATCCCTGGACAGCAGCCTATATGCAATCTATGGAGGATCCAGTAGCAAGTATCCATGAAGACCTGGCAGCAGAGCAAAAAGCACGTGCCACCTATGAATATTTGCTTGACCAGACAAATGATCCGGCAATAATAGATACACTTTCCTTTTTAAGGGAAAGAGAAGTTGTACATTTCCAGCGTTTTGGTGAAGTACTTGATCTGCTTTATGAATATGAAGAAGATAATGATTAGTGTGAACCTATAACAGATCGTCTGGCTTAAATTTCATATAATAAAATATTTAAATGAGGGGGTAACCATGAAAATGGTCGCCCTGCTCAATTATTTGAATATTTATAGTTTGAAAAATATGGACAACTTTTACTCATTTAATGTAGCAGAAGATTTCCTGATTAAAAATCTTCCATTGTCTGAAAGCCTATATCTGTACGATAATGCATATCTTCAAATTCTATTTCCTCTATATAATCATAAATCTGATTTACAGCATCAAACAGACCCTCACCCAGAGTTGTAATACCCAGCACACGTCCATCATCACTATAAAATTTGTCTTTCATCTTCCGGGTACCGGAATGAAAAACAAGAACATTATCATGTTTTTTTAATTTTTCCAGACCCTTTATCTCCATACCGGTTTTATAGGCAATGGGATAACCTCCTGAAGCAAGAATTACACAGATAGCTGTTCTTTTATCCCATTCCAGATTAAGTTCATCTAATTTTCCCGCAAGAACCATTTCTATTGTTTCTATTAAATCATTCTTTAAACGCGGTATTATTACCTGTGTTTCAGGATCTCCAAATCTGGTATTAAAGTCGAGGACCTTGGGACCCATATCAGTTAATATTAAACCTGTATAGATAATCCCTTTATAATCTATACCTTCTTTCTGAAAAGCCCTGATTGAAGGTTTCATGATATTATTACAGATTTGTTTCTCCAGTTCTTCAGTTATAAATGGTAAAGGCGAAAAAGAACCCATTCCACCAGTGTTGGGACCTTCATCTCCATCAAATACCGCTTTATTATCCTGAGCAGGAGCCAGAGGTATAATATTTTCTCCATCAGTTAAAGCAATAATTGAAACCTCCTGACCTTCAAGAAAATCTTCAACAACAATTCTTTCACCTGCATCTCCAAAAATTCTATCATCCATTATTTTATCTACAGCTGCAAATGCTTCTTCTTTTTTAGTCGCAATAACTACACCCTTACCTTCAGCAAGCCCTTCAGCTTTAATTACCAGTGGATAAGTAGCTCTTTCCAGAAAATGCAATGCCTCTTCAGGATCGGTAAATACGTCGAACTCAGCTGTTGGTATATCATATTTTTTCAATATTTTCTTGGCAAAAACTTTACTTCCTTCTATTCTGGCAGCTTCTTTAGTGGGGCCAAAAATTTTTAGGTTACGTTTATTAAATTCATTGACAATACCAGCTACCAGCGGTTTCTCCGGACCAACAATAGTTAAATCAATATCATTATTCTCAGCCCAATCGGCCAGACCGTTTATATCATCAGCTGCTATATCAACACATTCAGCCAGATTAAGCATACCATCATTCCCGGGAGCAACATAAATTTTATCTACTTTATCGCTCTGGAAAATTTTCCAGACAAGTGCATGTTCTCGGCCACCATTACCAATAACCAAGATATTCATTATTTGCCTCCTTCAATCCCTAATAATAGCTTCTTCTCTTCCCGGTCCTACACCAATAACACTAATACTTACTCCTGCACACTCTTCTATTTCTTCCACATACTTTCTGGCTTTTTCAGGTAAATCACTATATTCTCTAACATTGGTTATATCTTCTTCCCAGCCGGCATAAGTCTCATATACCGGCTCAAAACCCGGTTCCAGTTTGAATTCTTCACTGATTTCATCACCTTTACGATAGGCGGTACAGACTTTTATTTCCTCAAAACCACTTAGTACATCAAGTTTGGTTAAGGCTATTTCTGTTAAACCATTAACCCTGACTGCATGTTTTAAAAGTGGTAGATCAAGCCAGCCACAGCGTCTGGGACGCCCGGTAGTAACTCCGTATTCATGGCCTTTTTCCCGTAATAATTCTCCCGTTTCATCAAATAATTCGGTTGGAAAAGGGCCTTCTCCCACTCTTGTAATATAGGCTTTGGTTACACCAATAATATCATCAATTTTAGTCGGTCCAATACCACACCCTGTACATACACCTCCGGCAGTAGGATTAGATGATGTCACATAGGGATAAGTACCATAATCAATGTCCAGCAGGGTTCCCTGAGCACCTTCAAAAAAGATATTTTCATTACTTTTCTGAGCTTTAGCAAGCAAAAGTGAGATATCGGTTATATGAGGAGTTAATATTTCTATATATGGTCTGTAATCCTCTATAATATCTTCAGCTTGCATAGGATCTGCTCCATATATATTAACCAGAATTTCATTTTGATAATCCAGGGCTTTGCTTAATTTATTATAAAATCTATCTTCATCCAGAAGGTCTATCATCCTGATACCTCTCCTGGCAATTTTATCTGTATAAACAGGTCCTATTCCTTTACCAGTAGTACCAATTTTACTGTCTTTTTTTCTTTCTTCTTCCAGACGGTCCAGTAAACGATGATAGGGCATAACAACATGTGCAGTTTCACTTATATGTAAATTATCCAGGTTTATACCTCTTTTTTCAAGACCTTCCATTTCTTCTACAATTGCTTCTGGATCAATAACAACTCCATTACCAATTATATTGTCTTTATCGGGATAGAGAATACCGGAGGGAATTAAATGTAGCTCAAATTTTTCATCATTAACTACTACAGTATGACCAGCATTATTACCTCCACTGTAACGAACAATCAGATCAGCGGTCCTGGCCAGCATATTTGTAACTTTTCCCTTACCTTCATCTCCCCACTGAGAACCAACAACAACTTTATTCGCCATTTTTAGACGCTTAAACTTTCAAGTTTAAGCTTTCTCCCCCTTTAGTTTTTATATTTATATTGCTTTTATATAGCTTGAATTTTTTGTTATTTATTAAAATGATTATTTTAAACCTCTTAAGCTGCATACTAAATTAAAGAAACCGCTTAAAGAATATAGAAATATTAAAGGTTCAGACGATGATATATATGATCTACTTCACATAGGAAATTTTCATAGTTAAATATATTATCGATCTCTTGCTCACTTAAATATTTATTGATATTTTTATCCTTCTTGATTAACTGTTTATATTGTTCCTTATTATCCCAAGCTATAAGTGCATTCTGCTGGGCTAATTCATAGGCATCTTCCCTACTTAATCCCTTATCAACTAAAGCCAGCATAACCCGCTGAGAAAATATTAGGCCATGTGTCTCATCTAAATTTTCTTTCATATTATCTTTATTTATTTTTAATTCTTTCATTACTGTGATAAATTTTTGTAACATATAATCAACAAGTATTGTACTATCCGGAAGTGTAACTCGTTCTACAGAAGAATGGGTCAGATCTCTTTCATGCCAGAGAGCAATATTTTCCAGACCGGGTATAACATTACCCCTTACTACCCGGGCTAAACCGGTAATCCTTTCACAAACAATAGGATTTTTTTTGTGAGGCATTGCCGAGGAGCCCTTTTGACCTTTGCGAAATCCTTCTTCCACCTCAAGAATATCTGTTCTCTGCAGATTACGTATTTCAGTAGCAAATTTTTCCAACGAGGCTGCAATTAGGGCTAAATGGTTGAGTAAATTTGCATGCCGATCACGCTGTAAAATCTGACTGGAAATTGGTGCAGGTTTAAGACCTAATTCCTTACATACCTGCTCTTCTATCTCGGGAGCAATTGTACTATAAGTTCCTACTGCTCCTGATATCTGGCCTACACTTACTTCCTGTAGAATATTTTTTATACGTTTTTTATGACGTATAATCTCCTGATACCAGATTGCCAGTTTAAGCCCCCAGGTAACCGGTTCAGCATGAACCCCATGTGTTCTACCAATCATAACAGTCATTTTATGTTTTTTTGCTTCCTGTCCCAGAATGTTTTCTAATTCCTGCAAATCTTCTAAAATTATAGTTACTGCTTCTTTCATCTGTAAAGCCCGGGTCGTGTCTTTAATATCAGATGAAGTTACACCCTGATGAATGTATTTTGCTTCCGGACCGAGGGTTTCATTTATTCCTTCAATAAAGGCTAATATATCATGCCTTGTTTCTTTCTCTATTTCCTTTATCCTACTTATATTAAGTTTTACATCTTCTTTAATCTTTTCTGCTGCCCGATCGGGAATTTCATCTAGCTGAGCCCGTACCTGACAGATAGCAATTTCAATATCAAGCCATTTTCTGTATTTACTTCCTTGGCTCCATACCTGCTCCATTCGTGGAAAACCATATCTATCTAGCAAATTATATCTTCCTTCCTGACATTCTTATTTACGTCTTAATCTTAGCAAATATGTGCCTGTGTGTCAAGTAAGAGACAAGCCTGAACAAACCTGTAGATCCTTCAAATTATGCAAAATTTATTCGTCTTCAACAAGGATTTTATCTATTTTCACAGAATAATATATTTACGGAGAAGGGATATTAATGAACAAATTTTTGTTTACAAGAGAAAATAAAATAAGGATAACTACAGGTAGAGACAATAAATGGGTTGAAATTGGTCATGATGCCATTCGTTCCGGTTTCTTGAAAAAATTACCTGGAACAAGCCTGCCCATTCTTTTATATTTACTTACTCATACAGAAAATGGTACTACAGTTAGAGCTACTCCGGAAACAATTGCCCGTTTTTTACCCTGTAATAAACAAGAAACTAAAGAAGGATTACAATATCTTGCTAAAAAAGAAATAATTACTCTTAATAACAGGCAAAGAAAAATTACTCTCCATATAGAAAATCTTAGATTAAATAAAGGTAAGAGTAAAAAACCAGGAAATAAAAATAAACTAAGGAATAAATTACAATCCTATATTCCTCCTGGAGAAGATCCAGGAATAGTAGATCAGTGGCTAGATGATTTTGATCAAAAATTAATGTGGGAACTTATTCGCAGGGTAGATAAATGGTTCAACAAACAAAAGTTTAATCAGACACCGGAAAACAAATTTTATTATCTGATGGGTATTATTGATGATTGGTATGAGAAAAAAATCTATACATATAAAAGATTAAAATATTTTGATCGCCTGTATAGGGAAACAAAGACACTGGCTGAAACATATGGTTTAAAAAATTGGAATAAATTAAATACCACTCAGATAGAAATATTTGAGGACTGGCTTAGTGGAAAAGATGGTTTAAGTCTTAAATTAGCTAAATTTGCCATCAAAGAAGCTATAAGAAGAAAAAAAGATGGACAACCCTCATTAAAATATATTGAAGATAACTTTATTAAGCCCTGGAAAAAAGCTAATGTAAGAACTATAAATCAGGCAAAGATTTTTTTAAGTAAAAACAATACTTTCAGTAAGAATAAAAACAAAAAAAATAATAAAAAAACAGCAGGACAGTGGAATGACTTCTCCTGGGATTTTAATAATTTCCGGGAAAGTTAACAGCTAGGAGGTTTTTATGGCAATATTAGAAAAAGATTATCGGCAACAGGAATTTC
>CAYRVO010000053.1:0-7823 GCA_964427565.1 uncultured Halanaerobiales bacterium
TAAGATTTTGAACATCCATGATATTAAAGGAAAATATTCCTTTATAAATGCTTTAGCATATACATTTCCGGGAATAATATTAAAATTATTTTCCTCTATAGCCTTTAAATATTTTGTTCTGATCTTTGTCTTTTTCTGAATCTCTTCTATACTAATACCTTTCTCTAGCCTTTTATTTTTTAATTTTTCCCCAATGTTCAATAAATATCCCCCCTTATTCTTCTTTTTCGTAAGGTTTACCATCAGCAGCTGGTGGCTTTGCACTACCAATTACACCTGCAAGAGCAAGAATAGTCATTATATAGGGTAACATCAACAAAAACTGACGGGGGATAAATGATAGCCCAAGTGTCTGGGCAACCATCTGTAATGCATCAGCAAAACCAAATAATAAGGCTGCCAGTAAAGCCCCCTGTGGTGTCCACTTTCCAAAAATCATAGCTGCAAGAGCAATAAATCCTTTTCCAGATGACATATTCTTTACAAAAACATCAAGTAGACCGATCGATAAACAGGCACCCGCAAGTCCGGCAAAAAATCCACTTATCAAAACAGATATATATCTTATTTTAATAACATTTATACCTACACTATCTGCAGCAGCAGGATGTTCCCCAACTGCTCTTATCCTCAAACCAAATGGTGTTTTCCATAATACCCAGTAGGAAACTGCTACAAAAATTAATGCTAAATAAACAAATGGTATATGTTCACCAATAATATCTTTTATAAAAGGTATCCTGTTAATAATAGGAATTGACCAGTTACTTAACTTTGTTACACTTGGAGACTGTCCTGCCTGATGAAACATTGTTCGCAGAAGAAAACCTGTAAACCCAATTGCAAATATATTAATTGCAGTTCCACTTACTACCTGATTTGCCTTAAAACTTATTGAAACAACTGCATGTACAGCAGCAACTAATATACCGGCAATTACTGCCCCCAGAACCCCTAACCAGGGATTTCCTGTTAGATATGAACCAGCCATTGCTACAAAAGCACCTATTAACATTATACCTTCCAGAGCAATATTAATAACACCTGATCTTTCTGAAAAAACTCCTCCCAAAGCAGCAAGTATTAAGGGTGTTGCCATTCTTAAAGTTGTACTTAAAACTGAAGCAATATTATTTGCTAACACCGGTTACCCCTCCTTCTTGCTTTTTAAACTTTCTGGCATATATCTTGAAAATATATTCTGAAGCAACAAATATAATTATTATAGCCTGTATTATTTCTATAACTTCTTTGGGAACTCCGGCCAGACTCTGCATCTGCATAGCACCCCTTGATAAAATACCAAATAAGAAGGCACCAAGAATAACTCCCATTGGATGGTTTTTCCCCAGTAATGCAACAGCAATGCCGGTAAATCCATATCCTATAAATCCAAATGGTTGATAGGCTCTATATTCCAGTCCCATAACCTGAGATGCTCCTGCTAATCCAGCCATGGCCCCACTTATAAACATAGCCAGAACCATATTTTTAGCAACTGATATACCTCCATATCTTGCTGCTTCTGGATTCAAACCTACTGACCTTATCTCATAGCCAATAGTAGTCTTCCAGAGAATATAATATATAAACAATGCAGCAAGTATAGCAACTATAAAACTGGCATTTAAACGTGATGGGGGTAATATCTTAAACAATTTTGCACTATCATGTATTTTATAGGTTGCCGGCAATTGTCCTGGCTTTTTAAGTGGCCCCCCAACTATATAACCAACTAAATATAGTGAAATATAATTCATCATTATTGTTGTTATAACTTCATGGACACCCAGTTTTGCTTTCAGATAACCTGCAACACCTGCCCATAAACCTCCTGCTATTATACCAACTAATAAACAGAGTGGTATATGAATTATTGCTGGTAGATGTATTGCATAACCAATCCAGGCTGTAGCCATATAGGCAAACAGAAACTGACCATCACCACCAATATTAAATAAACCTGTTCTAAAAGCAAATGCTACTGCCAGGCCTGTAAATATCAGTGGAGTTGTATTAACAAGTGTTTCTGCAAAATCCTGCCAGCTTCCAAATGAACTTAACCACAGTACTTTATATGCATGTAAGGGATCACTACCTATAATTAACATAAATATTGCTCCTGTAATTAAAGCAAAAATTACAGCTATTGCCGGGGTAATAAAACTAACTAATGAATTAAATGATATTCTTTTATTTTTTTGAATAGCCATTTTTTCATCTTGTTTCATGATCATTCCCCTTCCTAACTATCCTGTTTTTGCATAGCGCCAGCCATTAATAAACCAAGTTTTTCTTCTGTAGCTTTCTCTCGAGCAAGTATATCAACTATTTGACCTTCATATATGACTGCTATTCTATCACTAAGAGATAATATTTCATCAAGTTCTAATGATAAAAGCAAGACTGCTTTACCTGCATCCCTCTGTTCTATTAATCTATTGTGAATAAATTCTATTGCTCCTACATCTACTCCCCGCGTAGGTTGTGCAGCAATTAAAATATCTGGATTTCTATTAAACTCCCGGGCCAGTATTACTTTCTGTTGATTCCCCCCGGATAATGATTTTACTTTAACTTCTTCTCCCGGTGTACGAATATCAAATTCTTTAATTAATTTTCGAGATTCTTCTTTTATTTTTTTATAATTCATATTTTTACCTTTAGCATAGGGAGGACGATAATGATTACCAAGTATTAAATTTTCAAATAGTGTATAATCCATTATTAAACCGCGTTTTTGTCTATCTTCCGGTATATGAGAGACACCTGCTTCAAATATTTCTTTAGTAGAAAAATTTTTTATTTTTTCTCCTTTTAATTCAATCGTTCCTTTTTTAAATTCACGCAATCCTGTTAAAACCTCTGTTAATTCACTCTGACCATTACCATCAACACCTGCTATACCAAGTATTTCTCCCTTTTTCACCTTAAAGCTTGTACCTCTTAATGCTGGTAAATCCCTATCATTTTGAGCATATATATTATCAACTTCTAGTATTACTTCTCCTGGCTCTGCAGGTTTTTTATCTACTTCCAGTAATACTTCCCGACCTACCATCATTTTTGCCAGTTTATTTTGAGATGCTTCAGTTGTTTTTACTGTATCAATGACCTTACCACTACGGATAACAGTAACTCTATCTGAAATCATTTTAACTTCTTTTAATTTATGGGTTATAAAAATGATTGACTTACCTTCATTAGTCAGGCTTTCCATAATATCTACTAATTCTTCAACTTCCTGAGGAGTGAGTACAGCAGTAGGTTCATCAAGAATCAAAATATCTGCTCCCCGATAGAGTGTTTTTAATATTTCTACTCTCTGCTGCATACCCACAGAAATATCCCGCACTTTTGCTTTAGGGTCTACATTTAAACCATATCGATCCGATAATTCTTCTACTTCTTTAATAGCTTTTTTTCTATTTATCATAGCATTTTTTGTAGGTTCACTACCAAGAACAATATTTTCTGCAACTGTAAAAGGAGGTACCAGCATAAAATGTTGATGTACCATCCCCACACCATGTTCAATAGCATCATTAGGTGTTGTTATTTCTACCTGTTTATCATTAATTAAAATTTGGCCTTTATCTGCTTTATACATACCATAAAGGCAGTTCATAAGGGTGGTTTTGCCGGCTCCATTTTCACCAAGGAGGGCATGTATTTCTCCATGAGCTAGCTGAAAATCAACACTATCGTTAGCAACTACTCCCGGAAAAGTCTTTGTTATATTTTTCATATTAACCGCTAAAAGCTGTTTATTCATCAATCTCCTCCTCCTTTTCATTATTTTCTTCAAGATCTATATAATTTTCTAACTCATCTTCCGTTATTAATACATCACGGGGTTTACTACCGGCATAGGGACCAACAATACCTTCTTCTTCCATATGATCAATTAATCTTGCCGCTCTTGAATGACCTATATGCAGTCTTCTTTGCAACATAGATATTGAAGCCCTATAATTAACAACAAGTTTTACTGCCTCTTCATATAATTCATCTCTATCATCATCCAGTTTTACCTCTATTTCCTTTATATCTTCAGTTTCTACTTCAAATTCTGGGTCTGCCTGCTTTTTAACGAAATTAACCATCCTATTTATTTCTTTATCTTCCAGAAAAGCACCCTGAATCCTCTGTGGTTTTTTGGCATCAACAGGAGCAAATAACATATCACCATTTCCTAATAACTTTTCTGCTCCTCCCATATCAAGAATTGTTCGTGAATCTGTCTGTGAAGATACAGCAAAAGAAATACGACTGGGAATATTGGCTTTTATTAACCCGGTAATTACATCAACAGAAGGTCTCTGGGTAGCAATAACAAGATGTATACCCGCTGCCCTTGACATCTGAGCTAAACGGCATATATTATCCTCAACTTCACTTGCAGCCACCATCATTAAATCAGATAATTCATCGATAACAACAACAATATATGGTAGTTTATCTTCATTATTTTCAATTTGTTTATTATAGGAAGTTATTCCTCTTGTACCTGTATCAGAAAACAATTCATAGCGTGTTTCCATTTCATCAACTACAAGTTTTAAAACATGTGAAGCCTTTTTAGGATCTGTTACTACTTTTGTAAATAAATGAGGCAATCCTTTGTAATGGCTTAATTCTACTTTTTTGGGATCGATTAGAATAAATTTAACCTCATCTGGTTTTGCTTTATATAAAATACTTGTTATTAAAGTATTAATACACATACTTTTACCTGAACCAGTAGCCCCAGCTACAAGTAAATGAGGCATTTTGGCCAGATCAGCAATTATAGGCTTACCATCAATACCTTTTCCCAGAGCAAGTGTTAATTTGCTTTTTGCTTTTTGATATTTACTTGAAGCAATAACTTCTCGAATCCGAACAAGATTATTACCACTGTGGGGAACTTCTATTCCCACTGCTGCTTTACCAGGTATAGGGGCTTCTATTCTTACATCTTGAGCCGCCAAGGCCAGTGATATATCATCTGCAAGATTTACAATTTTACTTACTTTAACACCGGTTGCTGGCTGTACTTCATAGCGGGTTATTGTTGGACCATGATTAACCTGTACTACTTTTGCTTCCACACCAAAACTTTTTAATGTTTCTTCAAGTAATTTATTCTTCCTGATATATTTTGTGTTTTTCTTTTTATTATTTTTTAATATATTTAAGCTCGGTAATACAAAATTTTCTCCCCTAATCATTTCCTGGTCATAATTATTTACTTTAATATCTTTATCTACTTCATCTTTTTCTTCAATTTCCTCTATTTCTATATCTTCTTCTATTATCTCTTGCTCACAGGCTACTTCATTATTATTGATATCCGCATAATAAATATCTTCATTATCAGTTATTTCTAGAGTATTTCTGTCGGGAACTACTTCATCCTTCCCTGTAAATATTTTTTTAAATAATTGGATTGTTTTATCGAATATTGAATGTAAAAATAAATCAAACCATAACAATACTCCTATTAATAATAAAGAAACCAGTATTACATAAGTACCTGTCTTTCCAAAAAGCATAAGCAATAGCTGTGATAATATTCCAGCTATCAGTCCTCCACCTCTACCAGACATGGATTTATCTAATGCATTAAAGTTATATAAATGAGTATGATATATTGTAAAAATCATAATTAAAGTTATAATAAATCCGCTTAATTTGATATTGAATTTTAATCCCTTTAGTCTGATTAGAGTTATTCCCCAGATTATAAATAAAAAAGGGATTATATATCCTCCTATACCAAATATATCTTTATAAATATTGGATAATATCTTACCTAATACACCGGCAGTTGATGTAATAAGTGCAATAGCACTCAAAATACCCAGAGCTACAAGTAAAATACCAATTATTTCGTTTTTTCTCTTCTCTATATCTGTTTTTTCATTACCGGCCACGTAAAATCACCTCTATTAGCATATTCTTCAAATTTTAAGATAATCCTGCAGTAAATATTACAACAAATCCTATTATCCAGCAGTAATAAGAAAACATGACTAAACTACCTGTTTTTAATACACGTAATAGAAATTTTATTGCAAAATAACCGGCTATAGCTGCTGAAATAACTCCCGCAATTACAGGAATCCAGTTAATTTCATTTAATCCCATTTTATATACATCTATAAATTCCAGTAAACTAGCTCCAAAAATAACTGGTAATGATAATAAAAAAGAAAAACGAGCAGCTTCTTCCCGCTTCAAATTCTGGATCAGTGAAGCAACTATTGTACTTCCTGATCTAGAAATACCGGGAATTATAGCCATGCCCTGGAAAACACCTACAAGCAGAGCATTAAAATACTTAAAATCACTAATTTTTTTACGGGCGGTACTGTATTTTTCTGCAAAATATAATAAAAAACCTGTAATAATTAACATAAATCCTGTTATAATAACAGATGAATATAATTTAGTGAAAAAATCTTCCAAATATATGCCCATTAAACCTGTGGGTATTATACCAACTAATATTAACCAGGTGAGGTGCCTTTTTTCCTTTTTAAATAATAGTATATCCTTTATATCTGACCAGAAAATTATTGCTACAGGTATCAGAGTACCAAAATGTAAAAATATACTAATAGTTAATTGATTATGTTCAAAACCCAGTAATTTCTGCATTATTACTAAATGACCAGAACTGCTTATTGGTAAGAATTCTGTTAAACCCTGTATTATTCCCAACAGTATTGTTTTAATCAACAATTTATATTCCTCCTCAAAAAACTAATAAAATATTTATAAAACGGTAAAAATATCAATAAATTAATTATATTAAATAATGTATGTGCATTTGCAATTTTCCTCATCAAACTATCACCAGACAGAGAAACTAATTTATAAAATAATGGATAATACAAAAATAATAAAATAATTCCCAGCATATTAAATAAAAAATGACCTGTGGCTAAAGCCTTTGCTTTTTCTCCCGAATTAATAGTTGCTAAAAAAGCCGTAATACATGTTCCTGGATTACTACCCAGTGAAATAGCAATTGCAAGGGGTAAAGTTATTAATCCTCCATTTGCAAGGCTTAAAGTTATACCTGTTACCACACTGCTACTCTGAACAATAGCTGTTATAAGTCCTCCCAGTAAAATAGCAAATAAAATATTATCATTCTGTGATAATATTTTTGTTAATAATAATTTTTTTGAGTAATAATTAAAATATATAGTCATCAAATTTAATCCCCAAAATATTAAAGCAAAAGAAAATAGTATTATACCAATTTTAAATAAATATTTTTTATATAACTTACCAACAACCATAAAAAAAGTACCAGCTATAAAGAAATAAAAATAAGCTGATAATACTGGTAATGACAAAATTTGCACGGTCAAAGTAGTGCCAATATTGGCCCCCAGCATAATGCCCACAGCAGGTTTAAGCTTTATTAATTTTGCTTCAATAAGTGATATTAATATTATGGAAACAGCGCTACTACTCTGTAACATTGCAGTTATAATTATCCCTGTAATTATACATAATATTATATTATCTGTAAGAAGCTTGATAATCATTTTAATAAGATTACCATTAATATCTTTTAAACTCCTTTTATTTAATTCAAGACCACAAAAAAATAATAATAATCCCAGACAAAATAACATAGTTATATTATCACCCATTTGATATTTACTAATATAACTATGCTCATTACTTTAATTTTATCATTATTATTAATCTAATTGCAACCTGCTCTTTATTATTGTACCTGGTGCTAACTCCGGCCGTAAAAATACCTGGGGATCTGTACTTAAAATTTGTATAATTTTATATTAATTATTTTTATTAGT
>CAYRVO010000054.1:0-7812 GCA_964427565.1 uncultured Halanaerobiales bacterium
TTTTTTTTTATTTAAAAACACAGAGCAATTTAGATTGTTCATATCAATTCCTCCTATTTATAAAATTACTTATTTCACACTACTTTTAATATTTTGAATAAACTCACAAAAAATATTTATCATAACAAGATAATTTTTCAGACAGTTTATTTTGATTAGCATTTACTATTTACTTCCTTTTATATAATTGCGGATTACTTATTATTTTCCTTCATTTATAATAATATTTGCATATTTATCTTTTATTCTTCGATCAACCTTTTTATTTATTCCCTGGGGCTTATAATCAGCCAAAATATGTTTTGCTTTCTTTAGTGCTCTCTCACGTGCATTTAATGCTCCTTCTTCTTCCCATAATTCTCTTCTCTGACGATCACTAATATCAGGCTGGAAAAATTCATCGCGCATGTGTTTTAAAGTATGTTCCTGAGTCAAAAAATGCCCGCCGGGCCCTACTTCTTTTATAACTTTTTCTCCCAGGGTATCTTCACTAACTTCAATACCTCTTACAGCCCTCATAGCCATCCCAATTATCTCATTATCTATTACATATTGTTCATAAGCAACAGTCATACAAAATTCAAGTAGTCCCGCTGCATCATGAATAAAATTAGCTCCTGCTAAACCAGTTAAAAGTGAAGTTATGGCCTTTTCATATCCTGCCTGAATATCTGGGATTTTAGAATCCGACATACCAGCCGTAGCATAAAGAGGAATATCATAATACTGTGCTACCTGAGCTACACCAGCATGCATTAAACCCATCTCTACCTGACCTGTTAGATAGGCAGCTGTTTTCATGTCCATAGCTGAAGCTGTAGAAGCAAAAAGAACAGGTGTACCAGGATTTACAAGTTGGGCCACTACTACTCCTGCTAATGATTCAGCCGTCATTTCTACAATGTTACCTGCTATTGTTACAGGGCCAGTCCCCCCGGCTAAAGGTTCAGCAGGAATAGCTACAGGTAATCCCTCTTCAGCAATTTCCATTAAAAAATCGGTATAATCTCTATCAAGACGCAGTGGAGAAACAACACAGGTAATAAAAGATATAAATGGTTCTGATTTTAATTTAGCTTTTCCTCCAGCAATATCTGCCGCCATATCAATAACATCATGTATACCCTGTTTTGAGTAAATTCCTCCCATTATATGTTTGCTGGTATTCTTTAAACTATGATAAAAACGGTTAACATCCACATTTTGATCATTACATTCATAAGGATAAACAGGTATTACCAGAAAATGAATATTATCCAGAGCATCTACCAGACGGGCTATATTGGCCACATCATTTATATTAACTTTTCTTTTTTCACCACTATCCAGATCGAGTATATTTAAAACGGTTCCCCCTGTACCAAAATGAACTTTATTATCCTCCAGCTGCAGGTTATGTTCCTTATCTCTCCCATATAAAACAACTTTAGATGGTGCAGAATCTACAGCATCTTCAACCATTGAACGAGGCAGTTTTACAATCCTGGACTCTTCGTCTACCTTAGCTCCGTTCTGCTTTAATAATTCAAAGGCCCTTTCTGAATTAACTTCAACACCAGTTTCAGTTAAAATTCCCATTACACTTTCATTTATCCTATCCAGATCAGCTTTGGAAAAAGGTTTATAAGACTCCCCCGGTAATCCTTTATCTAACATATTATTTTACATCCTCCCTCAGTAACATATCTTTATTTTTACTATCTTAATAAACATTTTACCGTGTTATTGGTAAAATTTTATCTTTAATTTTAATAAATGGTTCCTCTTTCTCTGCTATTATCTTTTTAGCAATTTCCCGGGCCCTATCTTTGGCATCCAGTCCCCCTTTTTTCTGCCATTCTTCCCAGCGGTCAGCATTATATAAATCCTGTTTATACAATTCACTACGCATATATTTTAAAGTGGTAGTTGCAGTTAAAAAGTTACCACCGGGACCTACTTTTTCTATATCTGAAAGAGCCAAACGTTCATCAGTTACTTCTATACCCTGTAAGACCTTTTTTACCATACCCAAAATTTCATTATCGATTACATACTGTTCATAAGCAACTGTAAGCCCTGTATCAATAAGACCTGCAGCATCATGAATAAAATTGGCTCCGGCCAGGGCAGATAATAAAATATTTCCCATCTTTTCATATCCTGCCTCAATATCAGGCAACTTAGAATCTGAAACCCCGGCAGTATTATAAACGGGTAATTCATAAAACTGAGCTAATTGTGCTCCGGCTGCATTCATAATACCTGATTCGATTGAACCAAATCTAAAACTGGAAGTCTTAAGATCCATGGTGGTAGGTACAATTCCATATAAGACCCGGGCTCCCGGTTTTATTAGCTGGGTAAGAATAACACCAAAAAGTGCTTCAGCATTCATCTGAGCCAGTGTTCCTGCCATAGTAAGTGGTGAAGTAGCACCTGCTATAGGTGCTGGTGGAGCAACAACCGGAATTCCTCTTTCAACAATATACTTTAAATAACCTGTATAATCAGCTTCCATTTTTAAGGGACTCATTATTGATGTGATCATAGATATAAAAGGTTTCTTCTTAAGCTCTTTTTCTGAACCAGCAATTTCAACTGCATAATCAATAACTTTTTTTATTCCTTCTAAGCTATATACTCCTCCCATAATATGTTTATTTGTATAGGACAAAGAATTAATAAATCTTATTTCATCTGCCCTTTCTTTTGCATAATCATCAGCAAATACAGGTATGACATAAAAATCTATATTTTCTAAATTTTCAACTAAAAAAGCAATATTAGCTAGATCAACACTTTCCGCTCTTCTTTTCTTATTACTATTTAAATCATAAATATTTACTGCTGTTCCACCTGTACCTGTATAGACTTTTGTACCACTCAAATGCAAGTCATGCTCTCCATCACGGCTATATAAAGTTACCGACGATGGAGCATTTTTCAGTGCTTTATTAACAAGCTGTTCATCTAAAAATACTATTGATTTATCCTTATTTATTTTAGCACCTTTATCCGCCAGAAACTCTAATATTTCCTTATTTTTAACTTCAATCCCTATATTTTTTAGAATTTTTAGACTTTTATTATGTATATTTTTTATTTCTTTTTCCGATAAAATCTGTAAATTACCTGCCAGATCAATCATCTTATACCTCCCTTTTATTTCATATTTAACTAATACTAGCCTACATTTGCAATCTGAAGTTTTATTTTTTTAGACAAAAAAATTAGATACCATATTTAAATAGTATCATATATTTTATGTAAGACAATGAAATATTTTGTTATCTTTTTGTAAAATATTATTTTACGAATTTTTTTCTATATTTTCCCGGAGGTAAACCTTCATATTTTTTGAAAACTTTGTTAAAATAACTAACCTCCTTAAATCCAACCTTTTTACAAATATTTTTTAAAGGCATATTGGTATCAACAAGATAATTTTTTGCCTCTTCTAATCTAACTTCTGTTAAAAATTCTGTAATAGTTTTATTTAGCTCTTTTTTAAACAATTTACTTAAATAAGAAGTACTCAAAAATACTTCTTCAGCCAGTTCAGATAAAGACACTTTATGCTGATAATTATTCTGCAAATATTTTATTGTTTTCTGTACATATTTATTATTATGTTTGTTTATATTCTTATCAATCAGTATAATATAATCTGAAAATATAGAGTTAATAAAACTATAATTATTTGCAGTATGTTTCAAATCATCTATCTTTTCTTTTATTGTATATTTCAAATTATAAATCCGACCGGGATCAGCCCCTACTTCAATAGCTGCTTTGGCAATTACAGTTAACATTTTCTGAAGATAGTAATTGAGACGGGCTCCCTTAATATGTTCATCTTCCAGCATATATATAATATCTTTTATTATTGCATGTGCTTTATTAAATAAGCCATCTTTTATAGCCCTGTATAAATTTTCTTCCAGTTCTCTTTTAATTTCACAGAGACCATTATTTACATGATCTTCTGATTTTAAAATTTCAGCTATTACCTGTTCAGAAATCTCTATAAAGGGCTGTCCCTGAGGAATTTCCAGTAATGGTAACTGTAAAGAATTTGCTCTGTTTTTCATAAATTCAGGTATTGTTTGAAAATAGTATCCAGGTTCAATACCTACTGCTGCAGCACCTTTCTGGGCCAGATTATCCAGAAATAATTCCTGATTCTTTCTATTAGATTTCACATTGTGAACACAGGTTAACAATAATTCACCACCCTTTAACCATTTAGCCATATTAACACTTTCACCTATATGAACCCAGCGTATTTCTCTATTTAACTTTTTGTTTGCTGATACTACTCTTGTTCCTTTAAATGCTGGCAAATCAAGTGCTTTTTTTATCGTCAGGCTCATATTATTCACCTCATTTAGGAAAATCATACCTAATACTTATATTCTATAACTTTATCTAATTTCCTCCTTCGTAAAAAAATGCAGAAGGGGAAAACCCCTACTGCATTTCATTTCTCTCCGCCATTACATCTTCTGCTATTTTTATTGCTTCTCTAACCATTAACCCGGCTTCCCGGGTAGTGATATTGCCATAATCTCCATTTTTAACCTTATCAGCAAATCCCAGTTCTTTTGCCAGCTCATATTTGGTGTTTTCTGACAGGACTTTGCCCATATTACAGGCAGCACCTCCACTATTATTATAACCACTTGATAAGCTTATTACACCTGCCAATTGTTTCATTATCAACCGTATTTTAACGGATGTGAAAATATTAAATGACTCAAAAAATTTGCTTTGATGTGAAAATAACCTTTTTGTGTGAAAACCATCCATTATTTTAAATTAAGATAGTTAGCTATATTGGCTTTTTCATCAATTACTGGAACAATTTTATCTTTTTTGGAAGTAAGTACAGTTGTAACTCCCGGTCCATGGCCCATAATTATACAGTTACTATGAACAACAATACCTATACTACCTGCACCTTCTATATATTCACGACCATATGTGTTATCACAATTTTCCAGATAGACAAAATCTCCCAGCTTTAAATTATCTATGCCATGTTTTTTTATATCTTTTTTATTACCGGTGGTGATATCATAATCTCCCATAGATACAGAAGAAGAACCAATACCCGAGCCCATTAAATGACCCGGTATACAGGTTGTAACAGGTACCTCTATCTTTCCATTTTTTTCTTTAATACTCATTTTATCAAATAAATCAGGATCAATATTAAAAATCTTAATCTGGGGATAATCAGTTAGTGTTAAGCCCTGGCCATAAGCCTTAACAAGTATTTGATCCCCAATCTTCATTTTTGCAATATCATCTCTGGCAAAATCAATCAGAACATGAAAAATCCCACCATGAGTTCCTGTAACAATACCAGTAGCTCCTTTAGCTTCACCCTCAACAACCCTGGCTTTGTTACCAACACAGGCTAATTTACAGAGAGCGTAATTATCTTCAGTTCGTGAAGATTCGGATATTTTCATACTAACACCCGGTTCTATATGATCTCCCTGCCAGCCAAAAGCAGGATCACCTACTTTCACATTATAGGAAATACCACCTGTTCCGGGTAAAATATTGCCTACACCTTCTCTATCCAGACGGTAAGGGTTTCTACCACTTCGGGGATGAGATATTTTTCCCTGTACAGCCTGCATTACCAGCTTATCTTTATTTGTCTTCATAATTTTTTACCTCCAATTTTTATTTTGGGGAAACTATATCTTATTTTAATATTCTCCCTTTTTAATAAATAATTATTGTTAAAAAAGGATTCTCTCTACTTATATAGAAAATAAAGAAATAAGTAAGATAATTAAACTGCAAGATTATCTTCTATTAAAAAATAAATCTTATGAAAAGGGGTAAAAAAATGGATAATAATATTAACTTAGATGAAATCCAGAAAAAATTACACAATCACACAGAAGATCTTGTTGTGGAAACTCTTGCCAAGATATTAAAAGAAAAGGATTTTGAAAATGTATGTACCTGTCAAAAATGTTTGTTAGATATGTGTACTTATGCTTTAAATCGCTTACCTGCAAAATATGTAGCCAGCTATAAAGGTGAAGTTTATACAAAAGTAAAAGATTTTGAACAACAATCAAGAGTTGATATAATGTCTGAAGTTATAAAAGCAATAGAAGTTGTATCTGAAAACCCTCATAATGAAGAATAAGTAATTTTGTGGTCAAAAAATCATAAATTAATCAAAAATGGAACCAGTATCGGAACCAGACTGGACAATACTGCTCCACTAATAAAAGCCGGAATAACTATTTCCTCTCCAGCAACTTCTTTAATTAAAGGTAATGTAACATCCATTGTTGTAGCACCACCAGGGGCAATAGCAGTTAATCTTCCCAGATATTTAACCACAAAAGGAAGTATTATAAATGTAATTAATTCCCTGAATACATTGGTTAAAAAAGCAAGGGAACCGAGTTGAACACTATAAATTTTAGCCAGCAATACTCCAGAAAGACTATACCAGCCAAATCCGGCTCCAACAGCTGCAGCTTCATTAAATTTTAAACCGAGAATCATTCCTACTATAAGGGAAGAAACTATACTGGCAAAAGCTATCAGAAATGGTATAAATACTATCTGCCAGCCTAGCTTTTTAAACTGTTTAAAAATAACTCTGTTCTGACCAATATCAACCCCAACTCCGAAAAGTAAAATGGCCAAGGCCCAGGTGGTAGCATTATTAATAATATTAAAGGATGCAGGTGGTAATATGAATATTCCAATAAGAATACCAGCTATAACTGAAAAAACTATTATAAAAGTCATAGTTCTATCAGTACTACCCTCATCAGTAATGTCCTGATTAGTTTCCAGACTATGTTTAATAATCATAGTAAAAATTTTTATTATAATTATACTCCCGGCAATACTTGCTAAAGCAATCATCAAAGCCTGAATACCAATCTGGTCAAGTTTATTTATAATCTTTTTATCTATTCCCATTCTGGCACCCATGGAAACGAGTAAAAATATTAGACCTATTTTAGTAATTACTCCTGCAATTTTAATAAAACTTTTTGCCTGTGGATTATAATATCCAGCAATAAAACCAGCTAATAAGAAAAATAAAATTAACCATATATTCATTATTTTTTCACCTATCCTAATTAATACTCTTTTTATGTTATATCCACTTTATCTTATTCTGATATTCTATTTTTAGTATTCTATAATAAAAATTTAATTCCTTTAAATTAAGCCCTGATTTCATATGATAAATCACCATCTTTTAGAAGAAGGAATCCATGAGTCACAAACATTCTTTTGCAAGTTTTGACTGCTTACACTAGCTAATATATTTTTTTGCCACATAAGAAGAAGTCATAAGACTTAACATCGCCCCATAACTCAAATGAAATTTAATTTCATTTCCTACCTTTAAATCTTGGGGACTATCAGTTATATCCAGCAACAAGTGGTCACTACTGGCACCCAAAATTTCAGCATTTTTAAGTTCAGGGGTCAGTCCATCTATCTTTACATCCTGTCTACCAATAGATAAAATTGCTCTTTTCCTCAAGCCCTTATCTTCAAAACAAGGTTTATGTCCAAATGCATCACAGCCGATATTACCCCAGGGAATAGATGGTTTCTCTTTTAATTCAATAATACTGGCTACAAGCATAAAATTATCCTGATTTAAATAATTTATCATCCGCTGATTTGTAACATCTGAACCCTGTAATATTGCTTCTCCAATTCGCAGATGATTTATATCGACCGGTAAATTGTTATCAGCAAATAATACTGTAGTTGCCGTATTACCCCCGGATAAATATTTGAACTCAAAAGAAAATTTTTCTT
>CAYRVO010000055.1:0-7794 GCA_964427565.1 uncultured Halanaerobiales bacterium
GGAAATCAAAAAGGAGTTTCTAACCGAAGCTCAGGATAAATATAAATTAATAAAGAATCAATATGAAGCTGGACTGGTAACAATGACTGATGTTCTCCAGTATCAAGTTAATAAGATGCAGGCTGAATATCAATATAAATCAGCTATTGCCGATTATTATCTACAGGAACAGTCCTTACGGCAGGCTATGAATCTTAAAACCGGGGTGTTTGCAAATGAAAATACTGAAGAAAAGTAAAATAAAAACAGCTGCAATTTCTCTGTTATTAATATTTTTACTGACAGGAGTATGTCTAGGGCAGGAAATAACATTAGAGGAAGCTGTAGAAATGGGTTTACAGATTAATAGTGATCTTCAGGATGTCCGGGAAAATATTAATAGTATTGAAAGGGAACTATCTTCAATAAAAGCCAGTGAAGACTGGCAGTTGAAAACAAATGCCAGTTATGATCTAATTTATGAAGATGGTCAACAGCTAGATGATAATATTAGTGGACAGGAAAACAGTTTAAATCTGCAGCTGAATAGAACTTTTTTTTCGGGATTTACTTTAAATCCGCAGATAACTGTTACTGAAGATGATTCGGAAGCTGACATGTCAATATATGTTAGTCAGCAGGTTTTGCCTTTTATGCCTACATCCTTAAGTAAGCAATATTATAAGCTAAAAAAAGACTTACTGAAGGTAGAGGTAAATTACCGGCAGCAGACAGCTGAAAAGCTTATAACCTGGCTTGAAAGTTATCTAAACCTGACAAGGATGATTGAAAAGCAGGAGATATACAAAGAGGATTTAAAAAACGCCAGGCAGCATAAAGAAGAAGTGATTGCAGCAGAAAAAATCGGTGAAGCAGGAAAACAGGAAATGCTAACTGCTAAATTGAGTGTTAAGGAAGCAGAATATAGATTAAAAGAAATAAACAAACAGGTCGAACAGACTGTAGATAGTTTCTGTCAGGAAATAGGACTGTCAGATGAAAAAAATATAACTCTTAGCTTAAACTCAGAGTATATTACGAAAATAAAGAACAGGGTAAAAAAACTTACAGAAAATCATATTAACAGTTCTAATTTAATAAAAATTGCTGAAAAGAATTCTTCTCAGTTGTTGATAAATCGTATTGAACAAGAGGTATTAACCCGGGAACTGGAATGGTTAGAAAAAGCGGACAGTCCAGATGTTAATCTGACAGGCAGTTATAGCACTGATCAAGATCAGTTTACAACCGGATTAAATGTATCATATGATTTATATGATGGAGGGCAGCATGAGATTGAATGTGATAATAAAGAAGCTGAGATAAACAGTAAAAAGGAAGATTATAATGATCTGCTAAATAATATGAAACTGGAACTAAAACAGGCTGTTGACAATATTGAGTTAAGCGAATTTCAGTTGGAAAAAGAAAAAATAAGCCTGGAGAAAAATAATTATGAAGTTGAGGTTTACAGAAAACAATTTGCAAGGGGATTAATTGACTATCTCGAATATCAGGAAAAGTGGCTTGAGAGTAAAGAAACAGAGTTAAATATAAATACAATCAGAGATCAGCTGTTATGCAATAAATTGAAATTAAGCAAACTTGTAAATATAGATGACCTGACAGGGAGGGTTTTTAAATGATTAAAAAATATTGGAAATCAATTGTAATTGTTTTAATTATCCTGGTAGTGGTGGGAGGAGCTTATTATCGATTTTACTACCAGAATAAAACAACTGATCAAAAGGAAGTAAAATCTGGAATGGTAATAGATGTTCAAACAGGCAATCTGGAAAAAACTATTGCAGCTGAGGGATATGTTGAAGCTGTTGAAAAAGAGGATCTGTCCTTTCCCGTTAAAAGTAGTGGTAGTACTAAAATAGAAAAAATTTATATAGAAGAGGGTGACAGGGTAAAAAAGGATAAGCTGTTGATGGAGCTGGATAAAACGGAAGCCAGATTAAAATATTTACAGAAAAATAATGCCTATAACAGGGCCAAAATTAATGGCTCAAAGAGCGAGATTGAAGAAGCAAGACTGGATATGGAACTAGCCAGTGATGACCTTGCAAATATGGAATTAAAAGCCCCCTTTACGGGTATCATAACTGAGATTTATGTGGAAGAAGGGGACTATTATACCAGTGGAGATGTAGCCAAAGTTAAAGATACCAGCCGTCTGGAGGTAGAAGTTAATATTGAAGAAAGTGATATCCCCGATCTCAAGATGGGACAGGAGGCTAAAGTAACCCTGGAATCACTGCCGGGAATAACAATTGGTGGTAAAGTAGAGGAATTAGAGGATGAGGCTGATAATACTGGGGGAACTGTTACCCTTCCAGTTACCGTATTACTTGATAAAGTTGATCATGATATAAAACTCGGCTGTTCTGCTGAACTTGATATTATTGTCGGTACCCTAAAAAACCAGGTTATTATCCCTATAACTGCAATTGTTAATAGAAATGGTAGAGAATTTGTGATGAAGGTTGAAGAAGGGGAAACAAAATCTGTGCCTGTTGAGACCGGTTTAAGTAATGGACTTAAAATTGCTGTTCTATCCGGCTTACAGCAAGGAGATAAAATTATAGTAAATACCTTTCAGCAGGATGCAAATACCTCTCCATCCGGTAATAGTACGAATCAAGGACCTCCAGCAGGAATGATGAGGATGGGGGGGAAAGGATAATGCTAAAAAGTAAAAACCTGACAAAAGTATTCCGCAATGGAAAAGTTGAGGTAAAGGCTTTAAAAGGGGTTTCATTTGCAATTAAAAAAGGTGAGATGGTTGCTATAATGGGACCATCGGGTTCGGGTAAATCTACACTTATGCATCTATTGGGATGTCTGGATCACCCGACGGCCGGCACTTACTATCTTGATGGAAAAGATGTTTCCGGTTTAAAAGGTGATCAGCTGGCTGATATCCGTAATAATTATATTGGCTTTGTATTTCAACAGTTTAATCTTTTGAGCAGGACAACTGCTTTGCATAATGTAGAGGTACCCTTAATATATGCCGGTATTAAAAAAGAGAAAAGGCGTGAAGTTGCCAGTAAATTATTAGACAAAGTAGGTCTGGGACACCGTTTACAGCATTTCCCCAATGAGTTATCAGGTGGGCAGAGGCAGCGGGTAGCAATAGCCAGGGCTCTGGCCAATAATCCTTCCCTGATACTTGCTGATGAACCGACCGGAAATGTAGATACAGAAGCCGGTGAGGAGATTATGGATATTTTTCATGACCTCAATGAACAGGGGCATACCATTGTCCTGGTAACTCATGAAGATGATATTGCCGCTCATGCCCGGAGAACCATCCATCTGGTTGATGGTAAGATAGATAGAGATGAGGTGGTTAACTGATGATCTTTGAAACATTAAGAATAGCTATTCGCAGTTTAAATAGTAACAAATTAAGGAGTATACTTTCTATGTTGGGGATTATCATTGGGGTAGGAGCTGTGATAGCAGTCATTTCAATTGCCTCCGGGACACAGGAACAGGTGACCGGCCGGATATCAGATATGGGTTCCAATCAGATAAATATCCGACCGGGTATAAGCAGGGGGCGCTTCGGCAGTTTAAGTTCGACGGCTACAGACGTTTTTACAGTGGAACTGGGGGAGGCTATTGTTGAATACTGTCCTGCGGTTAGCCGGGTGATCCCCAGCAGTCAAACATCTGGTTACCTTATGGTTGGTGATGATAACTATCAGGCTACATTAATAGGAACCTCTAAAGAATATCAAATAGTTAATAAGTATTATCCGGATAATGGCAAATTTTTCAGTAAATTTGATATAGATAATGGTAATAATGTAATAGTACTTGGTTCAGATCTGGTAGATGAATTATATGATAAGCAAAATCCCGTGGGAAAAAAAATTACCTTTTATAGTAATAATCACTCTTATGTTTTTAATATTATCGGTGTTATGGAAGAAAAGGAAAGAGGAATTTCAGGAGATCTTAATGGAAATGCCTATATTCCAATTACTACCTATCTTAATATGTTCAGTAACAGTCGTTATGTAAGTAGTTTTGTTGCTCAGGCTGCTTCTTCTGAAGAGGCAAGTACAGCTGTAGATCAAATAGAATATCTCTTAACTAAATATCTGGATAATGATGGAGATTTTAATATAATGAGTCAGGATCAGCTGCTGGATACAATTACTGAAGTTACTGGTTCTATGAAATTGATGTTAAGCGGCATTGCTGCAATATCACTATTGGTAGGTGGCATAGGAATTATGAATATTATGCTGGTTTCGGTAACAGAAAGAACAAAAGAGATTGGTATAAGAAAAGCCCTTGGTGCAAAAAGAAAAAATATAATGGGCCAGTTTATTATCGAGGCCCTGACTTTAAGCAGTGTGGGAGGGGTTGTAGGTGTAATAGTTGGTGGTACAGGGGCATACTTTGTATCTCAGCTGGGTGGGTGGCCACTTGTAATATCACCAGCGACTGTATTACTGGCTTTTGGATTCTCGTTGATAGTGGGTATATTTTTTGGAATCTATCCGGCTGTAAAAGCATCCAAACTGGATCCAGTTGATGCCTTAAGCTATGAGTAAGTATTACATTTTACCATTTTTTTAATGCTATGTGAATACATAAATGGTTAATAATGAAAGGAAATGTATAAATTGATACTGTTTTCAGGTATACTTGCAGTTGTGTTAAAATTCGGGTATACTTGAAACAGCAGTTGAAAGGATTGATTCTGGTGAGTACTAAGATCTATCTTGTTGAAGATGAAGAAAATTTAAATAGATTACTGACATCATATCTGGAAAAGGAAGGATGGAATGTCAAATCATTTCTCACTGGGAATGCAGCCCAGAAGGCAATAAAGGATAGTCCGAAGCTCTGGATACTTGATATTATGCTGCCGGATATAGATGGATACCAGTTGATTGGTGAAATAAAAGAGTGTTCACCCCAGGTTCCCGTTATCTTTATTTCAGCACGTGATGCAGACCTGGATAGAATTATCGGTCTGGAAAAGGGGAGTGATGATTATCTGGCTAAACCCTTTTCCCCGCGAGAACTGGTAATAAGGACAAAAAAATTACTTAAAAGAGTATATGATGATAAAAATATTAAAGACAGAAGCACAACATATAATAGTTATATTATATATCAAGATAAGAGATTAGTAACTGATAGTAATAAAGAGAGTATAGAGCTAACTTCAAAAGAGTTTGACTTACTCTGTTACTTTTTAGAAAATATGGAACAGGCCCTGTCAAGGGAACAGATTTTGAATAATGTCTGGGATAACGATTATTTTGGCACTGACAGGGTTGTTGATGACTTAATCAGAAGGTTAAGAAAGAAATTACCAAATTTAAATATTGAGACTATATATGGTTATGGTTATCGGTTGGTGAGACCATGAATTTTAATTTAAAAGATAGACCTCTGGCTATACAAATTTGGATTATTTTGGGTCTTGTTCTGGGAGTATCTTCTATCCTGCTAATGATTATTATTCCCTTAATTTTAAAATTTTCATTTACTGAAGAGATGTTTGCCAGAATTAAGGATTCCCAGGAACATTTACTCAATGAGGGGTTTAATAATATAAATAAAGATGACTGGCAGGATAGATTATATCCTGATTCTGAGTATAAAGAGGATGATAAAAAACATCCCCCACCTCCCTTTAGAGTGGTAGAGCATATCCTTATTAATGATCAGGAAACACATATACTAAATAGGAATAGTAGAAAACCAGAATCTGATTTTATAAGGGAAATTAAAAATAATATAGAAAATGCAGATATTAAAATTGAAAGCTTTACATCACGGTTTGAAAATGGGAAATATATTTATGTAATGCGCAAGGTAAATATAGAAGGTGAAACAAATTACCTTGTTTCATATTTAAAGAGGAGATATCGTGAAGATCTTGTAAGATATATTTTTGTTCGTATTATGGGGACATTAATATTTGTTTTATTCATCAGCTGGATTGCTTCAATTTATATTGCAAGGTACTTAACCAGGCCTTTATTAAAACTGCAGAATAAGGTAAAAGAAATTGCCAGGAGAAACTGGGATAAACCCGTATCCATAAACAGAGATGATGAAATAGGAAAATTGGGTAAGACAATAGATTGGATGAGGTGTCAGCTAATTGAGCAGAATGAAAAACAGCAGTCATTTTTACAGCAAGTTTCACATGAATTAAAAACACCGATAATGGTGATTAAAAGTTATGTTCAATCTATCCAGGATGGTATATACCCTAAGGGTGACCTGGAAGACTCGGTTCAGGTTATAGAAGATGAAACAGGAAGGCTGGAAAAAAGAGTTCATTCTCTTCTCAATTTAACTAAATTAAATTACTTTTCTACTCATACTCTGAAAAAGAATGATTTTAATTTAACAGCTTTAATCAAAAATAAGGTTAATAGCCTCGGCTGGCGTCGTTCAGAATTAAAGTGGCAACTTGAACTTGAAGAACTAATTTTTAAGGGAGATAAAGATAAAATAACAGTTATGCTGGAAAATATTTTCGATAATCAGTTACGATATGCCGAGAACATGATTGAGATTAATCTTTGTAAGACAACTGAAGATGCAAATGAATTTGTATTAATCCATATCTGGAATGATGGTCCAGAAATTATCTCTGAGGTTAAAAAAGACATCTTCAAAAAATATGAAAAGGGTAGTGATGGAAAATTCGGCCTCGGTCTGGCGATAGTAAAAATAATTATTGATATGCATAAAGGTCAAATCTGGACAAAAAACCAAGATGGAGGAGTTTCATTTTATATAAAATTGCCCATAGATTAATTTAATATTAACAAATTAGAGGAGGGTCAACTAATGTTATTGAAAAAAGAAAGAGAGCTTGTTGCTGAATATGGAAGAAAGTTAATAGAAACAGGGTTGACTACAGGTACGGGAGGTAATATTAGTATATATAATGAGAAGGAAGGGTTAATGGCTATTAAACCTTCTGGAATTGAATATTTTAAAATAAAAGCAGAAGATATAGTAATTATGGATCTTTCTGGAAATAAAGTTGAGGGGGATAAAAAGCCTTCCAGTGAATACAATATGCATCGAATTTTTTATCAAAACAGAGGAGATGTAAGGGCCGTTGTCCATACTCATTCTACTTATTCCACCACAATATCCTGTCTTAATGAAGAGATACCGGCAGTACATTATCTGGTTGCATTCTCCGGTGAAAAAGTTCCCTGTGCTAAATATGCTACCTTTGGTACTCCTCAGCTGGCAGAAAATGCCTATAAAGCAATGGGTAAAAAATATAATGCGACTTTACTTGCCAATCATGGCTTACTGGCAGTTGGTAATAATATAGCTACAGCATTTGCTACTGCTGAAGAAATTGAATTCTGTGCAGAATTATACTATCGAACAAAGGCTGTCGGGGAACCGGTAATACTTTCGCCTGAAGAGATGAAACTTATGAATGAAAAATTCAAAAATTATGGGCAGAAATAAGATTAGGATTATAAATCTGAAAGCTCCATCTTTATTCTATCCATGTCAAATTGTCTTTCAATAATATTATCTTTTGATACTGATTTTTTGATAGGTAATTTAATTATAAAAGTACTGCCTTTTCCATATTTACTTTTTAGTTTTATTTCTCCTTCATGTATATCTACAATCATTTTTACGATTGCCAGTCCTAGACCCGCGCCTTCATAGTTTTTAGTTAAAGAAACATCTACCTGTTGAAATTGTTTAAAGATCATTTCCTGTTCTTCTTTCTTTATACCTATTCCTGTGTCTTTAATAGATATATAAACATAGTTTTCTTCT
>CAYRVO010000056.1:0-7675 GCA_964427565.1 uncultured Halanaerobiales bacterium
TAATTTGTTCTTCAGCCATATTTACGGTTAACTTAGTAGCTGTAAATTCCTGATCATCTCTTTTTCCCGTAACATTTCCTTCCAGTAGTGCTTTCTTTTTTTGCCTGTAATAAATAATTTTATCTGCAGATGCTTCTAATTCTTTATATTCAAAATAGGGATCACCTTTTAGTATCATTATACCTGAAGTATTATTTAAATCCACCGTTTTTGCACCCAGTTTAAGATCAAGACCTGTAAACTTAGCCTGACCACTAATTAAAAATTTTTGTGTGTCAAGATTACCCTTTAACTGAGTTCCATATAAATTATAATCATTATTAACTATTTCAATATTTCCTTCCATAGTTATATCTTTTTGCTGGGGATAATAAAGACCATTATCACCTTTAATCTTTATATCTGTACTCTTTATACATACATCACCCTTGATTATTACTTCATCTATTTCCCTTGAATCATTAGTATTTATGGTAATTACATCTCCATTTAATTCCCAGGCAAATACAGGTGAACTTATAACACAGAATATAATAATAAATATTACTACTATTGCTTTAAATTTAATTTTCTTCATTTTGTTCCTCCTGACCAAAATATGCCTGTTTTTGCTTAGAGCCATAGATAGATAAACTACTAAAAAGTGAATCAGTAAGCAATTTTGTCCCGGTAATAACACCACTATTAGGAGTTGTGATTTTAACACCTGAACTTGCTTTTATCAGATCTTCTTCCTGCTGCCAGCTCAATTTTCTGGTCCATAATTTAAAGTTTGCCAGTTTAATAACAACAGGACCGGATATCTCCAGTTTTCCTTTTTGACCATTATAACTTCCTTTTTCTGCTGTAAATTTATATAAAACTGTATTATTTTGATTATCATAAACAGATATTTCTACTGGACTTAGTTTGAGATAATTATTTTTTTCCTGATGTAATAATTTAAGAGCTGTAAGTTCCCATCTAGTTGTCTTTTTATCATTATAAAGGGTAAAATCTACTTCTTCAAATTGTGTTTGTGTTGTTTTAGTGTTTGTTTTCTCAGTTTTTGGCTTTACCTGTTTCTGATTACCTGTAAAAATTAAAAATAAAGGAATAATAATAGTACATAATATAATTGCAATTAAAATAAAAATAAATTTCTTTTTAACCACTGAAATCCAGATCTCCTTCTTTTAAAATTAGCTTTGCAGTTCTCGTTACTGCTCCTTTTTTACCAAGCATCTCCTTTACTCTCAGTAGATTTTCTTTTGTATTTTTCAATAAGTATGGCTTGTATATAAGATTTTTAATTGCACTGTAAACCCTATCAGAATCAGCTTCTTCCTGTATTAATTCAGGTACTATTTTACGACCGGCCAGTATATTTGGCATACCAATATGATCTACATCCATCAATAATTTTCCCAACCGATATGTAAATTTACTGGTCTTATAAATTATAATCATCGGTGTACCCATTATAGTAGCTTCCAGGGTTGCTGTTCCAGAAGCCGTTACTACTAAATCTGCAATTTTCATTACCTGATAACTATAATTTCTGACAATTTTTAATATTATTTTATACTTGCTACTAATATCACTTACTTTACTGGCCTCAAAATCAGCCGCCAGGGGTAAAACAAACTGAAAAGTATAATCTTCTGCCTGTAATCTTGCAGCAGCTTTTAACATTTCGGGTAAATGTCTGTTTAATTCTTCTTTCCTGCTACCAGGCATTAAACCTATTATTTTCTTTTCCGGATCAAGCTCCAGTTTATTATAAATCTCCTCTTTACTTTTTTTAACTTCTACTATATCCAGCAGGGGATGACCGACAAATTTAACATCTGCTCCGGCTCGGACATATATATTTCTTTCCGGCGGAAATACAGCAGCAATGGTAACATTATTCCTGGCCATCCAACGTGCCCGCCATTTACCCCATATCCAGGCTGTTGGTGGAAAATAGTTTACAGCTGGAATCCCTTTCTTTTTTGCTATCCGGGCCACCATCATATTAAATCCTGAATAATCAACTAGAAAAAGTACATCTGGGTTTTCCTGATCAATAGTTTTTTTAACTAAATTAAGGTGTTGAAAATGTAATTTTATATCCTTTATAGCTTCTAAAAATCCTATTGAACTTATTTCTGTAGGGTCAAGTATTATTTTTGCTCCCTGTTCTTGCAATTGTTTTGAACCCATCGCTATAACTTCAACCCCGGGGGATAATTTTTTTATATCTTTAACTATTTTTGCTGCATGCATATCACCGGAAACTTCACCGGCAACAACCATTATTTTACCCATTTTATCCCCTTTCAAATTCCATCGCTACTACAGCAATATTTGTTTCTTCAGCTTTATTAATAAACTTCGACTTATATAATAAAAATGTCCTTCCCGCTTCTATAACAAGGCCCCTGGCCTTTATATTCTCTAAATAATCTAATGTCTGTAAACCAATAGTAGGTATATCAAAACGAAAATCATGTTCCGAACTGCTTCCTTTAGCCATAGTAACACCCGAACCAGCAAGGAATCCACCTCTTTTTATTGTCTCATCAGTTCCTTCAATCGCTTCTACAGCAAGTACTGTTTTATCTTTAACGATTACAGTTTGCCCAATGTCCATTTCAGCAATTTTATGGGCTATATTAAAACCATATTGCATATCTGCTAAAACTTCAGGGGACGGTTTTTTTCTGGTTAAATTACCGAACTTAACCATTAAATCTTCCAGAAAAGTAGATTGTTTGAGGACCTCGATACCTTCCTTATTTAGTTCTTTTACTATTGCCAGTAAAATATTATTATCATTAAGATTTTTTAGATTACTCAACACTTCTTTAAAACGACAATCAAGTTCAGGATTTGTAAATAGATATGATTTTCGCACTTTACCCAGCATAACAGCCTTCTCAATTTTATTCTTTTTAAACAAATTTATTAATCCATTCAGGGAACCTAATTTAACTGGATATATTTCAGTAACAATATCTTTAAGTTTAGGAGTCTCTTCCTCTTTTACAGGAAAAGCAATAACTTCATAACCTTTTTTCCTGGCTTCTCCGGCCCAAATCCTGGGCAGATTTCCCCATCCACAGATTAAACCTACTCTTTTCATCTATTATCCCCCATACTTAACGACAGATTCCTTTCTGTGCATTGCGTAAAAAACGTAAAAAATGTTCGATTTCTTCACTGGCATCAAGTTTCTGATCCATTTTAGTAATCGCATCCTTTATTGTTAAATCTGATCTATATAAAATTTTATAGGCCTTCTTAATTTCTCTTCTCAGAGCTGGCTTTATTCCATTTCTCCGTAAACCTATAACATTTATTCCACTTACATGAGCAGAACTACCATCAACTATAACATAGGGGGGAACATCATTAATTACCCGTGAATGTGCCCCAACCATAGAAATTTTCCCGATACGTACAGATTGATGAATAACAGTCAAACCTGCTATTACTGCATTATCTTCAACAATAACGCCTGCTCCCAGATTAGCAGCATTGGACATAATTACAGAATTACCTATCTGACAATCATGTGCTAGATGACAGTAGGCCATTATCAGATTGCCATTGCCCAGTCTGGTTTCACCTGGACCACTGATGATAGTTACATTTTCTCTAATAATATTACTATCACCCATAAATAAATAGGTTTTTTCATCATCTGCAGACATATTTTCCTGTGATTCTACTCCAATAGCGGCACCATGATAAATTTTATTATCTTTTCCAATTGTAGTATGACCCTGTACTGTTACATGAGGACCTATATAAGTTCCTGCACCTACTTCTACATGAGGGCCAATAGTTGTGTATGGGCCAATTTCTACATTTTTAGCAATTTTTGCTTCTGGATGAATAACAGCTGTTTCATGTATATCACCCATACGCAATATTTTGTTTTCTGCCTCAGTTCCCCTCATTCTTTAGCTCCTTTCCGCTTCTCCTGGATAGCAAACATTAATTCAGCCTCTGATGCAATATTTTCATCCACATATCCTTTAGCTACAACTTTAGCAATCTTACTTCTCAATCTCAATACTTTAGATTTGATTACCAGAGTATCACCTGGTATTACAGAACGTCTGAACCGCGCTTTATCTACCCCGGCAATAACAGGTAATTTATCCTGGGGGTTTTCTACACTATATTTCATTAAAAACCCACTAACCTGAGCCATTGATTCCAGTATCAATACACCAGGCATTATCGGTTTATCAGGAAAATGACCCTGGAAGAATTCCTCATTTATTGTGACATTTTATATACCAATAACATTTTTCCCGGGATCCAAATTTTCAATTCTATCCACAAGTAAAAAAGGATAACGATGTGGTAAAATCGATCTTATTTCATTTATATTTAACACTTCTCAATCCTCCTCTGCTTTAATTTTTCTTAATTTCCGGGCCAGTCCTATATGTAATGAATGCCCTGAACGAACAGCAATTATATGGGCTTTAATAAAGCCATTTAAAGACATATCACCTATAACATCCAGGATTTTATGCCTAACAAATTCATCTGCATAACGCAGTTTGTTTACAGTTTTATCTTCAGCTATTAAAACAGCATTATCCAGACTACCACCCTGAGCTAAACCCCTTCTCTGCAAAGCCTCAATTTCTTTTTGGAAACCAAAAGTCCTGGCTCCCGCAATCTCATCTGCAAATGAATTTTCAGCCATATCAAATTCAAAAAACTGGGTTCCTATTACTTGATGATCATAATCAAGTGTGTAACTTACTTTAAAACCCTCATAGGGAAGAGCAACTATATACATCTGACCCCTGCGTAAAAAAACAGGTTCCTCGATAATAAACAATTTACGGTCTGCATTTAATTTTTTATTATCAGCCTCATTTAAAAGCCTATAAAAAGGTAAAGCGCTACCATCTCCGGCCGGTGTTTCTTTATTATCTATTTCTACTATAATATTATCAATACCATGAGCCCATAAGGCTGCCATCATATGTTCTATTGTATATACTGCTGGATCTCCTTCATCCCCTAGGCCTATACCTGTACATCTTCTGGTAGAAACTACCCTGGTTGGGGTTGCTTTTATTTCTGGCTGTCCAGGAAGATCTATTCGTTTAAAGATAATACCGGTATTAGCTTTAGCAGGAAGACATTTAATAGTTACCTCGTTTCCTGAATGTATTCCTATACCTGAATATTTAAAAGAACTAGCTATTGTCTGTTGAACTCCGGATTGTTTGTACAAATCATATCTTCCTTTCTTAACATAATATAATTCAAGAAAGATGACTATAAATCCTGCACCTGGCTAAAGATATTTCATAAATACTAAATATCTAATGATAATTTATAATATCAATATACTTCTTCCCAATCCAGGATGAAGGATCTGTGAATATTTTTTGCGGTGAACCTGATTCAATTATTTTACCTTTATCCATAAAAAAGATTCTATCAGCAACCCGACGGGCAAAATTAACTTCATGGGTCACAACTATCATCGATGTATTTTTTCTTTCACGGGCAATATCTTCCAGTATTTTGAGAATATCCATAATTAATATCGGATCAAGAGAAGCTGTCGGTTCATCAAGTAAGATAAGATCCGGTTTTATAGCTAGTGCCCGGGCAATACCTACTCTCTGTTGCTCACCACCACTTATATTACCAACACTTTCTTCTGCCAGCTCACACATGTTTACATTGGCAAGAGCAATCATTGCTTTATCATAGGCCTCTTGCAAATTATAGCCACTTTTAATTAAACCAAGGGCAACATTTTGTTTTACAGTCAATCTTTTCACAAGATTAAAATGCTGAAAAACAAAACCGATATTACTTCTAACAGTTTCCATTTCACTTTGATTTAATTTATGAAGTGCTTTATTTTCTAAAAATATTTCGCCTGCGTCAGGCTCTATAAGTCGGTTTATACAGCGCAAAAGAGTAGACTTCCCACAACCGCTAGACCCCATAACTGCAATTACTTCACCCGATTTTACTTCCATGTTAATACCATCTAAAACTATATCATTATGAAATGACTTTTGCAAATTTTTTACTTTAAGCACAATTAATTATCTCCTTCGCTTTTCACCTGAATATTACCCGGGGATAATTTAACAAATAAAGAAGTCCGGGTTTACCTGCAGGAATTATAATTTCATTCATTATTTCAGCAAATGAAAAACCCATCGCTTTACCAGCTTCCCATTCTTCTTTGCTAACTGGATTAAGCATGGCTGAGAAAAAAGCAATAATTAAACCCAGTATTCCACCAATAATAAAATTAAGCGGAAAACTTAAATAGGGGAAATTTATCTGACTGCAATAATAAATTAGACTGTATATTAAACCCCCGGCAAAAAAACTATAAATCAGGGCATTTCTATCATTTAATCTTAAGACACTGATGATCAATGATTGATCCATTATTAATAAGAAAAGTGTAAATATAATAGCTATTATGATTGAAATAACTGCTTTTACCTGTCTAAGCAAATTAAATACTTCTCCACGAGGATTTTTCTGCAATAAACCTGCATCCAGATTTAATAAAGTTGCATCAGGATTTTTTAATACTTTTTGTACATTATTTGCCAATTCTTTTTCATTATAATTACCTCTGATCAATAATTGAATACGATCACCCGGTATAACCTCTCCCGCAATATACCTATCAATTAAATTAATAGTTTCTATAATCTCTTCTTCTTCCATACTGGGTAAGGATTTCTTTATATACTGTAACTGCTCTAATATAACAGGGAGATGACTTGTCTGTATATCCACAAGTAATTCCTGCATAGAGCTTAATTCCTGCTGAATTTTTCCTTTCTGGATAACCTCTACACTCTCTTTAATACGGCCCAGACTTCCTTTTATTTCTTCAATTTCTATACCTTTACCAAGGGTTTTCTCTACATTAAGAAGATAATTTATCTTATCTTTTCCTTCTGTAAGTGTGGAAAGTAAAGCATCCATATTTTTAGTTGAATTTTCATCTAAAATAGTAGATAACTTGAGAAAAACATTTTTCAGATCATTTAGTTCCTTATATAATTCATTACTTCGAGGTACAAAAATTATTTTTTCTTCAATTAATCTTGCTCCTCCTTTTAAATTGTTACTGGTTTTAACCATTTGTTTCTGTATCTCATTAATATTACCAACATTATTTTCTATTCTGGCAATAGCATCCTGTAACTCCTGTAAAAAGTGAGAAAGTTGTTCTTCTTCCCATATATGAAGCATTTCATCTATTCTAGTGCTGGTATTATTAAATTTTTCTATACCTTTATTCATTTCCGATAAATCTTCACCTATACGCTCACTATTATTCAGTAACTGTTCACTTTGATTTACAAAACCCTGTAAACCCGGTGAAATTTCATTTAATTTCTCCAGTGCTACAGCTAAATCCTGACGGGGATTATTAACTTCTCCAGTTCCCAGATACTTTCCATTACTTCCCTCATATATTTCTAATTTATTAATAGCGGATACATCCCCTTCCTGAATTAGGGCAGTAACAGTATTGTTTTTATTATCAATGACCTGTAAATCAACCCTTCCTTCACTATAGGGAATAAATAATCTACTCCCTGGAGGGATCTCTTTACTATTTTCTACATCTTTTATTACAATTTTACTTGCATAAGAAAGCATAAAATTCTTCATCTGCTTT
>CAYRVO010000057.1:0-7610 GCA_964427565.1 uncultured Halanaerobiales bacterium
TATAAAGAAGAATATGAAAATAGAAATATAGATAAAATTTATACAGATTATTTTAATTCGTTGCAAAAAGCTGCTGAGTCAGGTTTGTTTGATATTATTGGTCATCTAGATATTATGAAAATTTTTGGTTATAGACCTATCAATATCGATATTAAAGAGCTTGTTGAGCCTGTATTAAAGACAATAAAAGAAGAGGGTCTGGTTATGGAAATAAATACAAATGGCTTAAATAAGCCTGTGCAGGAAATATATCCATCAAGAAAAATATTACAGATGGCTTATAATTTAAATGTTCCTTTGACTTTTGCTTCTGATGCCCATTGTCCGGAAAGAGTAGGTGAAAAAATAAAATATGTTGCTCAATTAATAAAAGATATTGGTTATACTCAGATAACAGTTTTTGAAGACCGAGAAAAGAATGTGATAAATATATGAAAAAACAAAAGAGTACATTTTTTATATTCACAGTAGTTTTCTGTGTTTTGCTGATTACTGTATTAATTTCAATTTCTATTGGTACAACATATATTCCAGTTAATAAAATAATAAATATATTGTTTAACATGGATCAACAAAAGGGAACGTTAGATATTATAATAAAAAATATAAGATTACCAAGAATAATTCTGAGTTTTCTTGTTGGTTCCGGATTGGCTATAGCAGGTGTTATTTTTCAGGGTTTAATCCGTAATCCTATGGTTGACCCCTATATAGTAGGTATATCAGCGGGAGCAGGAACTGGAGTTACGATGGCTATAGTATTAAATATTAGCTTCAGCTTTCTGTGGTTTGATACATTGCCATTAATGGCTTTTTTAGGTGCCCTAATTACTGTTTATATTGTTTATCAACTGGCCAGGGTGGATAATAAAATACCTGTAATGACATTTTTACTTGCAGGTGTAGCTTTAAGTTTTGTTTTAAATGCAGTAATGTCATTTTTAATGATAATGGGTACAAATGATGTACATAAAATTCTTTACTGGGTTTTGGGTAGTATTGCTGGACGGGGCTGGAAGGAAATCAGAACTATGTTACCTTATTTCATTATTGGTTTGATTCCCATTATATTTTATATGAAGGATTTAAATATAATTTTGCTAGGTGAAGATAATGCTCAATATCTTGGGGTTGATGTAGAGAAAGTAAAGAAAATATTAATTGTAGCTGCATCTCTGGTAACAGCTTCTGTTGTATCTGTAAGTGGTAGTATTGGATTTATAGGATTGGTTATTCCTCATATTGCTCGAATGTTAATTGGGCCTGATCATCGCAAATTAATACCTTTATCAGGTTTTCTCGGTGGGATATTTTTACTAATAAGTGATGATCTTGCACGTTCCGTATTACCGCCCCTGGAAATACCAGTGGGTATTATTACTGCTCTTGCTGGTGGACCTTATTTTATTTATTTACTTCGCAAAAACAAAAAAAAGATATGGTGATGTAAGTGCTAAAAATAGAAGATTTAATATTTAAATATGGTGATATAGAAATACTTAAAAGTATTAATATTGATATAGACAAGAAGGATTTTACGGGTATAATAGGTCCCAATGGTTCCGGGAAATCTACACTTTTAAAGAATATAAGTAAAATTTTACAACCAGAATCAGGTGTAATTTATTATGATCGAAAATTATTAAATGAATATAATGCTCAAGAACTTGCTAAAAGTATGGCTGTTGTACCCCAGGAAACCCGTATTAATTTCGATTTTTCAATCTATGATTTGATAATGATGGGTCGTAATCCTTATCAGGACAGATGGGGAAGGATAAAAGAAGAAGACAAAAAAATAGTTAAAAGATCTATGGAATTAACTGATACATTTAAATTTAAAGATAAAAATATCAATGAGCTTAGTGGTGGTGAACAGCAGAGGGTGATAATTGCCCGGGCTATTGCTCAGCAGCCAGAAGTATTGTTATTGGATGAACCTACGGCCAGTCTTGATATTAATTATCAACGAGAAATTTATAGTCTACTATCTTATTTAAATAATAAACTGGATATAACAATTGTAGCTGTATCCCATGATCTAAATTTAACCGGTCAGTATTGTGATAAGATAATATTACTTAACAATGGAGATATATTTGTTACTGGAACTCCAGAGGAAGTATTGACTGCTAAAAATATAAGTGAAGTTTACAATACTGAGGTTATTGTTAAAGAAAATACCTTAACAGGTAAACCCTATGTTACTATTGTTCCCAAGACATTTCGTCCCCCGGAAAATAGAGCAAGTAAGAATACTAAAATACATGTTATATGTGGTGGTGGTACAGGAAAAGATTTGCTGGAGGTTCTATATACAAAAGGCTATGTATTAAGCTGTGGAGTATTAAACCAGGGTGATTCTGACTGGGAGACAGCCAGGAGGTTAAACATAGAGTTGGTAGAGATACCACCTTTTGTACCTGTAGATAAAGAACATAAGAATAAAAATATTAATTTAATGCAAAAAGCAGAATTAGTAGTTGTCTGTGATACACCATTTGGTAATGGAAATGTCAGTAATTTAGCTCAGGTAGCTGAATTAACAGATACAAATATAATTTTATTTAATGAACGTGATATTACAGAAAGAGATTATACAGGTGGGGAAGCCCAGAAATATTGGCAGGAAATAATAAAATGCAAGGACTGTTATTTAGTCAATAATAGACAGGAATTGTTTGCAATCATAAAAGATATAAAATAGGAATATTTTCCTGTATGTATTTTCCTTGATGAGAAAAAATAATTTATGAAGGAGGGATTTACATGCAGAATATAAATAACATGGAACTGCAGAACATACGTCACCTGCTGGTTGAAGAACAGGTAAAGGCCAATAAGGCGAAATTCTTTTCCCAGCAGGTTTCAAATCCACAGTTGAGAGATTTCCTTAATCAGGAATCTCAGCAGGCTGAGCAGAATATTCAGAGGTTGAATCAATTTATATCCGGATATTAAAATATTAAAGGAGGTACTTTAATGCTTGGAGATAATATAATTGCTTATGATTCTTTAGAAACGGTTAAGAGTTCTGTTAAAGATTTGACTTCTGCAGTGATAGAAACGGGCAATCAGAATTTAAAACAGACATTAATTCAGATGAGAAATCAGGCTGAACAGAACCATGAAAGACTCTATCATCTTGCTGAACAGAATGGGTGGTATTTATCGGCAGCAAAAGCAACCCCGCAGGAAGTTTCCAGATTTAACAAGTTTTTTCAGCAGACATATCAAAATGCTCAACTTCAGCAACCAGGATATACATCTGTAGGACAGCAGGGTTATACTACCGGAGGCCAACAGGGATATTCATCCGGTGGTCAACAGATGGGTCAACCTGGCCAGCAGGTTCAACAGGGTATTCAGTTTCAACCTTCTTCTCAACAGCAGAATTACTAAATAAATATTAAAACAGCCGCAGTTAAAAATGCGGCTGTTTTAATAAAACTAAGCCCCAGTTTAAGTTTAGTTGCACTAATTAATTACACTGTGCTATAATTTAGTAAAGAAAAGGGAGATTATACTTATGGCTAGGGAAGATGAATTATATGTAGTTCTTATACCCGATAAATTACAGATTGAATCTGTAATAAAGGTGCAGAAAGCTGTATCAGATTATTATAATATGTACAGAGATAACTTATATCCGCAATTACATATTACTCTTGATAGAATCAAAAAAAACAAAATAGATCGGGCTCTAAAGATTATAAATAAAATAATCAGGAATTCCGGACCTGTAAAGATCATTTTTGACAAATTTAGCTGTTTTTATTTAGCTAATGATAGGCATTTTGTTTTAAAGATATCTAAAAATGAATCTTTGACTGAACTGGCTAATAAAATCCATGATGATTTAAAAAAAGAAGATATCTCAACAATAGATGATTATGATGACTGGATATTTCATATTACAATTGTAAATAATAAATTTGCTGATAATCCAATTCCCCTCGATAAATTTGATAATCTTTGTTTATTTGTTTCCGGAAACAAAAATATTGAGCAGGCATATGCAAAAAGACTGGAAATATGGAGACCAACATTAGATCCAGAACGAAAATGTATTAAATCATTTAAATTACACAGCAGGGGTGATAAAAATTAACAAAGAGACAAGAGGTATTATATTTGATCTTGATGGGGTAATTACTGATACATCTGAATATCACTATTTATCCTGGAAAAAGCTTGCCGACAGATTAGATATACCATTTGATCGGAAAAAAAATGAACAGTTTAGAGGAGTATCAAGAATAGATTGCCTGGAAATATTACTGGAAGATACAGATAAGGAATATACAGAGGAAGATAAAAAAGAACTTGCCACTGAGAAAAATAATTATTACCGGGTATTTTTACAGCAATTATCAACTGACAATATTTTGCCGGGGGTAATTGAAATAATTAATAAAGCTGAGGAAAAAGAAATAAAAATTGCAATTGCTTCTTCCAGTAAAAATGCCGAGACGGTTGTTAGTAATCTGGGTATTAAAGAGAGATTTAATGTAATTGCAGATGGTTATAGTGTTGAAAATACTAAACCGGCTCCAGATATATTTATTTATACAGCTAATAAAATGGAATTATCACCGGGAGAATGTATAGTAATTGAAGATGCAGAATCAGGAATAGAAGCTGCACTTAAAGCAGGAATGATAGCAGTTGGTGTTGGTCCGGAAGAAAGATTTGGGAAAGCTGATTACCGTTTTGATAAAGTTGATGATATAGATATTGATTTAGTAATTAATAATTAAAAATATATTTTTTTTAAATTTGAGCAGGAATTTTTGTTTGGATGTAGAATATATAATAGTAACGCAAGCCCTTGCGTGAAAAACGGGAGAGGAAAGATATGGCTTTAACGTTAAAAGATATTGCAAAGATGGTAGGAGTTGCAGAATCTACAGTATCCAGGGCTATCAATAACAAACCAGGGGTAGGTGAAGATACCAGACGAAAAATATTAAATATAGTTGAGGAATATAATTATAAACCCAATCAGATGGCACGAGGTTTGGCAAAACAGGAAACGCGGATTATTGCTTTATTTGTCCCCGATTTATCGTTAAACTCACACTTGCAAATTATGAATAAAGTTGAAGGAGTAGCAAATAATCAGGGTTATCAGGTTATTTTATGTAATACCAGGGAAAGTTCTGAACGTGAGAAAGCTTATTTGAATCTACTGGAAAAAAATCAGGTCGATGGGGCAATCATAGTAGGTAGTAAGTTGACGGATGAGAATATCATTAATACTGTTCTAAGAGGAGATAATATTATAGTACTTATTAATAGACTGACAGAAGAATTGTTATTACCTACAGTGTTAATAGATAAAACTAGAGGGGCATATTTAGCCACAGAGCACTTAATAGAACAGGGTTTTAAAAAAGTAGCACTTATAATGGGTGATACTAATAGTTTTAATGAAAATGAAAAACTGACAGGTTATAAGAATGCTCTTCAGGATTATGAACAGGAATATGATGAAAGTTATGTTTTTGCCAGTAAGGGAAAAAAAGAAGATGGACACAAAGCTTTTATGCAGGCAATAGAGCTACCGCAAATTCCCCGTGCTTTCTTTGTTACCAATGAACTTATGGCAGCTGGTCTTGTGGAATCAATCAAAATGGGTGGATACTTAATTCCGGAAGATTTTGCAGTTGTTTGTTATGGGAAGAGTATTTTAACATCAGTAATTGAACCATCTTTAACAGTTGTAGATGAGCCTTTACAAGAAATGGGTAAAATTGCTGCAAAATATTTAATTCAATTGATAAATGGCAATTCCCCATCTGAAATGATAAAGGTTTTAAAACCGGAATTAAAAATTAATGATTCATCAACACCACAAATTATTAATAATAATAAGGAGGATTAATTTTTTATGGCCAAAGTTACTTTAGAGAATGTTACAAAGAGATTTGATGAAGTGGAAGCAGTTAAGGATGCAAATTTAGATATCAGGGACAAAGAATTTCTAGTATTAGTAGGACCTTCAGGCTGTGGTAAATCTACAACTTTGAGAATGGTTGCCGGTCTTGAAGAAATAACAGAAGGTACAGTTAAAATAGGAGATACCGTGGTAAATGATGTACCACCTAAGGATAGAGATATTGCCATGGTATTTCAGAATTATGCTCTTTATCCTCATATGAATGTATATGACAATATGGCCTTTGGTTTGAAGTTAAGGAAGTTTCCCAAAGAAGAAATTGACCGTCGGGTTAATGAAGCTGCTGAAATATTAAGTATTGAACCATTGTTACAACGTAAACCCAAACAGTTATCTGGTGGTCAGAGGCAGCGTGTTGCCCTGGGAAGAGCAATAGTAAGAGAACCTAAAGTATTTTTAATGGATGAACCGCTTTCCAATTTAGATGCTAAATTACGTGTGCAAATGCGTACTGAGTTAAGTAAGTTACATGATCGTTTACAGACAACTGTAATTTATGTTACTCATGATCAGACAGAAGCTATGACTATGGGAGATAGAATTGTTGTTCTTAAAGATGGTTTTGTTCAGCAGGTTGATGATCCCCTGACCCTTTATAATCAACCGAATAATATGTTTGTTGCTGGTTTTATTGGTAGTCCAGCAATGAACTTTATGGATGCAAAATTGATAAAAGAAGGGAATAATTATTATCTGGATGGACATGGAGAATTCAAAATTAAAGTTCCAGAAGATAAAAATTCACTAATAAAAGATTATGCTGATAAAGAAGTTGTATTTGGTATTAGACCCGAAGATTTGGTGGATGCCAGTATAAATCATGAGTTTGATATAAAAGAAGATAATTCATTTACGGCTAATGTTGAAGTAGTAGAACCTATGGGCTCTGAAATTTATCTCTATCTTGGAATCGGACAACATTCCATGGTAGCAAGGGTTGAAGCAGAAAGTACAGCTGAAGTCAATGATAATGTAAAATTGGGAGTAGATACCAGAAAGATGCATATATTTGATCCTGATACTGAAGAAGCTATATTTTAAATAAGAAAAAATAAAAGAAAGCTAAAAGGGCCAGTATTATAAGCTGGCCTTTTTACTTAAATATTTTCTTAAATATATTTTTGTTGACTGGTTTATCTGTATATTCAAAGCTATTAATATAACCATTAATTTGTATGTTTTCTTTATCCAAATTCAATTTTTTTATATTTAATTCTTCTCCTTCAATATCAAGTCGTCCAAGATTTGATTTTAATATTATTTTTTCTTCATTAAAAGTAATAACTTCCTGTATACCATTCATTTCAATTTTTTCCCGGTTCTCTATTGTTAAATTATGTTCACCGGTATTATTATTATCCATAGAAATTTCCTCCCTTCTTTTTAAAATTATATTAAGTTGAAGAAGTAATTATGATATAATCTATGAAAATTAGTTTTTAAAGAATATGTTGTAAAAATCATAAAAAAAAATAAAGAACATAAGTATGAGGTTCTATTTAAATTTTTTGCTTGACATTCTTACATGAATTATTATATAATTTTATACATAAATATTCATTACCAATCAAGAGACCAATTAAGAGAATTTTAGTGATAGAAGTTAAAGTCTGCTTGCAAACCTCGTGGGCTTGCCCCGAGGAGGGTC
>CAYRVO010000058.1:0-7591 GCA_964427565.1 uncultured Halanaerobiales bacterium
ATATATTAGTTCACGACTATTTGGAGATAGAAAAGGGAATAGTTTTTAATATTCTACAGGATAATTTATCAGATTTAAAACATATATTAAAAATATATGCTTCATTATTATAAAATAAGATTGAGGTGAAAATAGTTATGACCTGTAAATGGTTTTCAGTATGTCCAATGAAACGTTTTTATGAAGAAGGTAAACTTGCTGAAAAATGGATAAATAAATATTGTAAGGGTAACTGGAAATCATGTAAGAGATACCAGATGGAAGAAAGAGGGGAATATCATCCACCTAATATGCTTCCCGATGGAACAATAGATGAAAGTTTGAAGTAAATTTAGCTTAGCATTTTATTAAATTTTAAGGTGTTAAAAATTACTAAACTTATTACGGGAGGAGAAAAAATGGAAGAAGGAATTGAACAATTAGTAGATATGGTGGCTAATCTTAAAATTGTAATGGAAGATAACTTCAAAAAAGTTGACAGAAGGTTTGATGCTATAGACAGGAGGTTTGAGGATATAGAGGAGAAACTTGCTGAACATGACAAAAGATTTGAGGATATAGAGGAGAAACTTGCTGAACATGACAAAAGATTTGATGCTATGGACAGGAGATTTGAAGATATAGAGAAAAAGCTTGTTGAACATGATAAGTATTATAATAGAATTGAAGAAAAATTTGTAAATACAATACGAGTAATTGGACATGATGTTCAGAATAATAAAAGACATATTGACCAACTGGAGAATGATGATGACTACTATAAAATTAGTGAATAATAGCGGGGGAAAGTGGAATATGAAGGTACGTAATTCAAGTGCTTTTTTCCTGCCCAGAGATCTTGAAAGAGCAACTGCCGTTTCCCATACAGAATACCCTCACATTTACTGCTGTGGTACCAAATTTGGTTCCTGCAGCAGCAACATCCAGATCTGAAGAAGCAACCAGACCTACTCCATTTGCTATAGCAATATTTTGTACTGAAGCTATTACCGGTTTACCCATCTTAGAAACTGTAATACTCATTTTTTTCATAGAACAGTATCTTTTAATTGAAATTTTTGTTCACAATTTCTTTAAATATATTAAATGATTCCCCACCAGGGTACGAAATTATAGAGTAAATAAGCTACTACACTGGTAATTATCCAGCAGATAATCGAAAGAATTAGGCCGTGTTTAAACATGGTTCTCAAATTGATTCCAAAACCACTGCTGACAGCCAGGCAGCCGTTACCGGAAGGTATGGCAAAAGCCAGATTAACAGCAACTATCAATGATAGAATCATAGGTATTGGATTTAACCCTTTATCAATAAACATACTGATAATAATGGGAATCACCAGAGCGGCTGAGGCTGTATTAGTAGCCATATTGGTAATAATTGTGGTTGCACCGATAAATATTAAGAACATAATTAAAGATGTATTACCTGCATACTGAGACAGAAGATTAATTACTTTATCGGCCAGGCCTGATAATTCCAGTACTTTTGCTAAAGCAAGGGCACTTGGCCAGAGGATAACTACATTGATAGGAAAGTATTTAAACACCTTAAAAGATAAAACATTTTCCCCTTTTTCAGCAGGTATAAAAAAGAGAATAAAAGCTACCACAAAAAAGAGAAAGGGAAATTCAAACCAGGGGAGGACTTTTACAATTAATGGTTTCAGAAAAGCCCCTGATACTGCAATTAAGAAAGCCAGTCCTGAATATATCTCTCCTCTGGACATAGATCCCATATTATCCAGCTCTTTTTTATAAAATTTCTTGCTTCCCGGTAAAACTGTATCTTCTTTCTGTATAATTCTTGTAAGATATAATCCTACTACAGGTAATAAAATTATACTAAAAGGAAGCATATTGATTGTCCATTTATGAAATAATATATCTCTTCCCTGTAATTCAGTCAGGAAATTATAAATTACCAGGTTTTGACCTCCACCAATAGGTGTAGGTAGACTACCGATAGAAGCTCCCCAGGCTACAGCAAGTAAAATATTAGTAGCTGCTGTACTTTTCCAGACATCCGTATTTGTTTTAAAACCGCAGAAAACCAGCAGCGAGGCAGCTACAGGGACAAAGATGGCTGCTGTGATGGTATCTGCAATTATTGAACTTATGAGAGCCGACATGATTAGCCAGGCCCAAATTTGTTTTCTAATATTGCTTCCGACTAGGCTGAGAATATTTAAAGCTAATCTTTTTCCTAGACCCCACCTCTGCCAGCAAGAACCAATAATACAACTGGCTATAATTAAAAATACTATCGGATTACTATATACTTTTACTATTTCTGTAGCAGGGGCTATAGGGATTAAAGCTGTAAGGGCAATAGGTAGAAGAGCGGTAATAGCAACAGCTATACTTCCTTCTATCCACCACCATGTCATCCAGAATAGCATACCTAATGCTCCCATTTGTTGCCAGTTAAAATAATTTATTTGAAAAATAACAGGAAGCAGGGTTAATATAATAAATATCAGAGGGCCGAAAGTTATTTTACGCCAATTTTTTTGATATACACCTAAATATTCAAGACTTTCAATTTTGCTTAAAGGTTTTTTTGGAGGTTGTTTCTTTTGCATATATAAACTCACCATTTTCTATAAATTTTCTACTATTATATATATTTCTAGATAAAGGGAAAAACCCCTCTATTGTATTCTGACAGTAAGTATGAAAATTTACCGAATTTTAGCCAAGAAAGACTTGCCTTTGATTAAGGGCGGGAAGTAGGTCAATTATATTCTGTTAGATTTTATACCATTTTTTTGCAGAAATTATTAAAGGATTTTAGAAAATAGTAGATTATGTTTGTTGAAAGAAAAAATTAAAACTTGATAAATAAATATATATTTGATAATATATAGCTAACTAAATAAAGATTAAAAACTAGGAACAGGGAAAGTAATTAAATTTAATCTGTTATAGCGAACCGGGAAACAGTGAGAGCCTGGTAACAGTTTATTTAATGAAGTTCCCCTGGGAGTTATAGGTTGAATTAAGTAGGCTTAATCGGTTGCCGTCCGTTATTCCGGCAGGTTCTGAAATAATTTGTATTGTTGACCATTTTTGTTGGGGAAATTAGAGATGAAATTATTATTACCAACCGTAATGGAGATGATTCTTGAAATTAAATTATTTCGCAGCTGTTAAGTGGGTATTATATATCAATAAGGATGGTACCGCGAGAAACACCTCGTTCCTATATAGGGAAGGGGGTTTTTTTAATGCTCTGATTTATTTCAGGTAAATAAGGGTTAGCAAATGAAATTTTAAAAAAGGAATTTTAAAACTAAAAATATTAACAGGGGAGATATATATTATGATTTTTGTTATGGAAAGAAATACTGAAAAAAAGGATATTAAAAAAGTTTTGAACCGGATAGAAGAAATGGGTTATGAAACACACCCTATTGAAGGAATCAGTAAAACTATTATCGGTATTATCGGTGATATTGATAGGGAGGAATTAATAGATTCACTGGGAGCCTATCCCAATATCGAAAAAATTGTTCCCATCCAGGAACCATATAAGCTGGCAAATAAAAGTTTTAAAAAAGAGCCTACAGTAATAAATATTGGTCCGGACCTTGCTATTGGTGGTCAGGAAATAACGATTATGGCCGGTCCCTGTGCAGTAGAAAGTGAAGAGCAAATACTTAATACAGCAAAGGCAGTGAAAAAATCTGGTGCTCAGGTACTGCGAGGTGGTGCCTTTAAACCACGTACTTCTCCCTATAGCTTTCAGGGTCTGCAGGAAAAAGGATTGAAATTATTAAAAATGGCTTCTAAAGAGACAGGACTAAAAATAGTTACAGAAGTAATGACTACAGATCATGTTAAACTGGTTGGTCGTTATACTGATATTTTTCAGATAGGAGCCAGGAATATGCAGAATTTTTATTTATTAAAAGAAGTAGGTAATACCAATAAACCTGTAATGTTAAAGAGGGGTATGAATGCAACATATAAAGAATTTATTATGGCTGCTGAATATATAATGTCTGAAGGGAATTATAATGTAATTTTATGTGAAAGGGGTATCAGGACTTTTGAAAATTATACACGCAATACATTGGATTTAGTAAGTGTTCCTGTTTTAAAACAATTAACTCATTTGCCAGTAATAATTGATCCCAGTCATGGAACCGGGAGGAGAGAACTTGTTGCTCCTGCTGCTAAAGGTGCTATTGCTATGGGTGCTGATGGTTTAATAATAGAGGTTCATCCCCAGCCAATAAAGGCCTTAAGTGATGGTCAACAATCTCTACACTTTGAGGAGTTTACAGAACTAACAACAAATTTACAGAAAGTAGCAAAATCAGTTGATCGAAAGCTTTCCGGAATTTAGCTAAAAGTTTATCTCATAATGCCCCGGGAAAACTTTATCTAAAGTACAGCCCTTATTTTTACTGAAAATCTTTTGTCTGATCTAGATGGAGGTTTGTTTCCTGAGCTGGGGGAAAAAGGAGGACAATTTGTGCTTTAACTATTTGAAATAATATATATTATATTTAGATTTCATAAAGGATTAGACGGATTATTATAGAATAATAGATTAGGTAATTTGCTTATTTAAAGGTGAATTATATTTTTTTTGAAAGGAGTTAGTAATGAATCACTTACAGAAGCTAGAAAACAAGAGTATACACATTATCAGGGAAGCATATAGTGAATTTGGTAATTTATGTATGTTATGGTCTATAGGTAAAGATAGTACTGTTTTACTCTGGTTGGCCCGCAAGGCCTTTTTTGGCCATGTTCCAATTCCCCTTGTCCATATTGATACTAATTATAAAATACCCGAGATGATAGAACACCGGGATAAACTGGCCCGGGAATGGGAACTAGATATGATTTATGGCCAGAATGAAGAAGCTCTGAGGAAAAAAGAGACATTTCCCGATGGTAATGCTACTCATCTGGAATGTTGCCGCAAGTTGAAGACAGAAGCATTACGCAATACACTCAATGGTACCTGGAAGAGATATCGGATGAATCATAACACAGGTAAATATGAAGTTGATGATAATAATGAACCATATACAGGAGTTATAGTTGGTGTCCGTGCGGATGAGGAGGGTTCTCGTTCCAAAGAGAGGTATTTTTCACCCCGGGATAGAAATAATGACTGGGATATAGGAGATCAGCCACCTGAGTTCTGGAATCAATATAAGACAGATTTTGCTCCCGGGACTCATGTCCGCATTCACCCCTTACTGGACTGGACTGAGCTCGATATATGGGAATATATCAAAAAAGAGGATATTCCGATGGTTTCTCTTTATTTTGATCAGGGTAATGGTACTCGTTACCGTTCTCTGGGCTGTGATCCCTGTACTAAACCCGTCCAATCAGATGCTAAAGATGTAGATCAAATAATTGAAGAATTAAAAACAGGTAAATTTGCCAATATAGCTGAAAGGGCCGGCCGTGAGCAGGATAAAGAAGATGGTGGTGGCCTGGAAGAACTACGTAAAGAAGGATATATGTAGTTCTTAAGAAGTTGGAAGTTAGAAAATACATTAATGAGCTGGAAGTTTAAAGTTAGATATGTAGTAATAAGTTAGAGATTGGAAGACGGAACGATAACAGTAAGCTGGAGTTTGCTTAGAAGTTAAAGATTTAAAAAACAGAAAAAGATAAGTATAAATGGAGGTTAGTGACTGTAAAATGCCGCAAAAAGAGCAGGATTTAAAATTGGTTTTAGCAGGACATGTTGATCACGGTAAGAGTACTATTATGGGTAGATTACTGGCTGATACCAACTCTTTACCTGACGGAAAACTTGAACAGGTTAAGGAAAAGTGCCGCCGTAATTCAAAACCATTTGAATATGCCTTTTTACTTGATGCCTTAAAAGATGAGCAATCACAGGGTATTACTATAGATTCTGCCCGTGTATTCTTTAAAACAGATTACAGGAAATATATTATCCTTGATGCACCCGGACATATTGAATTTTTGAAAAATATGGTTACCGGGGCTGCCCGGGCTGAAGCTGCTATTCTGGTTATAGATGCTAAGGAAGGTGTACGTGAAAATTCACGTCGCCATGGTTATATGTTATCTATGCTGGGGATTGAACAGATAGCTGTTGTGGTTAATAAGATGGATCTTGTTGATTATGAGCGAGAGGTATATGAAAATATTGTTCAGGAATATAGAGAATTTTTACAGCAGATTGATATTCAACCACTTACTTTTATTCCTGTAAGTGGTATGATGGGTGATAATATTGCTGAGTTATCGGAAAATATGGATTGGTATGAAGGTGAAACTGTTTTACAACTACTTGATAATTTTGAAAACGAAAATCTGCCGGCAGATAAGCCATTCCGAATGCCGGTACAGGATGTATATAAATTCACACGTGGGGGAGATGACCGGCGTATAATTGCAGGGACAGTTATTTCCGGGGAATTAAATGTGGGAGAAGAAGTAGTTTTTTATCCCTCCGGTAAAAGGAGTAAAGTTAAAACTATAGAGGGATTTAATGAAGTTGAGCAGGATAGTGTTCAGGTTGGTAAGGCAACCGGTTTTACTTTAACAGAACAAATATACATAACCCGGGGAGAAATAGCTACCAGGGATGATGAAAAAAGTCCGGAAACTACATCCCGTCTTAGAGCAAATATTTTCTGGCTGGGTCGGGAGGTAATGAGAAAAGATAAGGTTTATGAACTTAAGCTGGGCACTGCCCGGGTCAAGGCCCGTCTGGAGGAGATCAACCGTATTATTGATGCCTCTAATTTAAACCAGACTACTGGTAAAGAAGAGATTGCCCGCCATGATGTAGCAGAAATTGTCCTCAAACTGGATAATGCAATTGCTTTTGACCTGGCTGTCAATAATGCCCGGACAAGTCGCTTTGTAATTGTTGATGACTATGAAATAGCTGGTGGTGGTATTGTTCAAAAGGCACTGACTGATGAACAGAGCTGGGTAAGGGATAAGGTTATCCGGCGTAATTATAAGTGGGAATCCAGTATTATCAGCCGTGAGGAGAGGGCAGAAAAGTATAATCAAAAATCTACGCTGGTTTTAATTACCGGTCAAGAAGATGTAGGTAAAAAGCCGACTGCCAAGGCCCTGGAAAAGAAACTTTTTGATGATGGTAAGATAGTTTATTTTCTGGGTATCGGTAATTTGCTTTATGGTGTTGATGCCGATATTAAAAATGGTGAAAATGGTAATCATAATGAAGAACATTTACGGAGATTAGCTGAGGTGGCAAACCTTATGCTTGATGCAGGAGCAATTCTGATAGTTACTGCTATTGAATTGACCCAGGATGACCTGGAATTGATTAAAACAACTGTTAATCCCCGGCAGATTGAAACTGTCTGGGTTGGTAATGATATTACCACTGATATAAAATATAACCTGCATATACCTAAATTTAAAGATGAAGTAGAGTCAGCCATGAAAATCAAGGCCCTGTTGCAGGATAGGGGGATAATATTTAGACCATGGTAGATAAAAAAGCAGATAATATCACCTGGCACAGAGGTGAAGTAAGATTTGAAGATAGATGTAAGAATCTGAATCAGACCGGTATGGTTCTCTGGTTTACCGGTTTATCTGG
>CAYRVO010000059.1:0-7432 GCA_964427565.1 uncultured Halanaerobiales bacterium
TGTACATCTGGGATTGATAAGCTGCACGTCTTAAACCTCTACCAATAACTGCTGCAATAAAAGGGGGTAATTTAATACCAAGCGAAGCTCATCCAAAAAATATTGAAGATAAAATCACCAATAAAGGTATACTACGTAACAAACGCTCATAGGCCAATACCAGCCACTTAACAAATGAATTCCCATAAAGCTGCAAAAAAGCAAGAGGAATTCCCAAAATAATTCCCAGCCCCAGACTAAAAAATGTAAGTTTGATAGTAACCAAAGCCCCTTCCAAAAAATTTGGAAGGGAGCTTATAACCAGCTGTAAGTTATTGATGTTATTTACATCCTTTCTTTAAGATATTATTGGAAATATTTAGCCAGTAATTCATTGAATTTACCTGATTCTTTTACCTCTTTTAAACCAGCATTAATTTTATTTAGAAGTTCAGTATTTTCTTCATCAACAGCTATACCATATTCTTCACCTGTAATAATTTCTCCAACTATTTTAACAGGTTTCATACTGGCAAATCTTTCAGCTACTGGTGTATCAAGCACTACACCATCAAGATTTTCATTTACAAGGTCATTAATAACCATAACAAAAGTATCAAAATGCTTTACTCTACCTTTTAAAATACCTTTTTTAGCAAGATTATCTGTAACCCAAAGATCACCAGTAGTACCAGTCTGAACACCTATATCATTATCACCAAATAATACAGTAATATCTTTAGCAGATTCTTCTTTAACAATTATACTCTGATTTGCTGAATAATAAGGATCAGTAAAATCAAGTACTTTTTCTCTCTGTTCAGTTATTGTCATCCCGGCAGCAATAATATCAAGATTACCCGATTTAACAGCAGCAGGGAGTGCATCAAAACTAATATCTTTAACTTCAACTTCAAAACCCTGTGTTTCAGCAATTGCTTTCATTAAATCAATATCAAAACCAACAATTTCACCATCTTCTACATATTCAAAAGGTGGAAAACCAGCACTTGTTCCCACAGTATAAGTTTCAGCAAATACCATCATACTTAAAGAAAATATCATAATAATAGATAGCAAAGTAATTAAAGTTATCTTTTTCATTAATTTATTCCTCCTAATTTTTTAATCTCTAATCTTTTCGATAAAAGCTTAAATCATTATCAACCTTATATACATGAAAATAATTTTCTCTACTTTAGTTTTATAAGTTAATTTGCTTAATCACCTCATTTCATTTTTAGAAACTTCCCTATTAGAACATAATAACTTTTTAATGAAGTTTCCTTAAATTATTTTAATAAATATTATTGCATAATTATTTAAGTTATTCAATATTATAATTCTATACAAGTTACCTAATTCCTGCTAAATAAATTTGTCAGATTATAAAAAATTGCTATTTACGCAGGTGAATAAATATATCTGTCGAATAATATTTATAACACAAAAGCTTAGATTAAAACACTAATTCCCATAACCTATAATAAATTATTTCCAACAAAGGAGTAGACAAGTGAAAAAATTTATCTACAATAGTAACAACAAAAAAATCTTTTCCTGGATTTTATATGATTGGGCCAATTCTGCCTTTGCTACTACTATTCTGGCTACAATTTTACCTATCTTTTATAAAGATGTAGCAGCAAAGGGTCTACCGGCAAATCTTGCTACATCATACTGGGGCTACACTCAAACTATTGCTATGTTAATTATCGCTGCTGTTTCTCCTGTACTGGGAGCTATGGCTGACCATTCTAATTCCCGTATATATTTTTTGAAACTATTTGCCTTTTTAGGTATCACAGGTACAGGATTATTATATTTTATAAATGAAGGTAATTATATCCTGGCTTCTTTATTTTTTATACTGGGTAGTATGGGTTTTTCGGGCTCTAATGTATTTTATGATTCCTTGCTACCAATAATTACCAATAAAAATAAGATTGATTTTGTATCATCTCTGGGTTATGCCTCCGGATATCTGGGTGGAGGTATACTACTATTTATTAATCTTTTTATGATTATCAAGCCCTCTTTTTTTGCTATTCCCAATACACTAATAGCAACAAAACTGAGTTTTGTCAGTGTTTCTATCTGGTGGTTACTCTTTTCCCTGCCCTTATTTATAAATATACCGGATATAAACAGAGAAAAATTATCCTGGCAGTTAAAAAAATATACAAAAGCTGGCTTCAAGCGTTTAAAAAGAACTTTTATAAATGCCCGTAAATACAAAGAACTATGGAAATTTTTACTGGCTTTCTGGATTTATAATGATGGTATTGGTACAATTATAAGAATGGCAACAATTTATGGGCGGGAAATTGGTATTGGACAAACAGATCTTATTGGCGCCCTACTAATGACACAGTTTATCGGTATTCCCTGTACAATCATCTTTGGTAAACTGGGAGAAAAAATCGGGGCCAAGAAAGGAATAGTAATTGCTCTGGGGGTTTATCTATTAATTACTATAAAGGGATATTTCCTGGCTACACCCTTTGATTTCTGGCTACTGGCTGGTCTGGTGGGAACAGTTCAGGGTGGTGCACAGGCTTTAAGTCGTTCTTTATATGGAACTATGATTCCCAATAAGAAGTCATCAGAGTTTTTTGGTTTTTATGGAATCTCCAGCAAGTTTTCTGCTATAAGTGGACCCTTCATCTTTGCTCTTGTTGGACAGTTAACCGGTTCCAGCAGATTGGGAATAATCTCAGTCGCAAGCTTTTTCATTATCGGTATAATATTACTATTAAAAGTTGATGTCGAAAAAGGACGAGAAATGGTTAATTAAATTTAAAAAATATATAAGACAAAACAAATCTTTAACATATATTTTTTAATAACCTACTTACCTGTAAAAGAAACACGGGGCAGAAAATCTATCAAGTCACTAAAAGCCCCCTTATTAACCATTTTTATTAGATCTATTCCTTCTCTACTGGCTTTTTTAAGTAGAGTATATATTTCTGTTTTCTCTCCCTCACTTAGAAAATTATACTCTATTGTTTCCGGATAGAGATAAATTGAAATATCCAGGGGTAAAAGTTTATTTAATAACATTATTCCACTTCTTTTCAACTTCTCTGGACAATAAAATATAGATAAAACCCTTTTCATATCAATATAGGAATCATTAATAAAATCAACCTGTGGGGAATAATCAAACAATGTCGACAAAACATATCTATAATAATCTTCGATCTCTACAGGTAGTTCATCACCTATATCTATTGCTGTTACCGGAAATAATTTAAAGGCTTTTTCCTGCCATAACTCATCTACCAGTAGTATATCCAGGCTACTTTCCAGCTTTTTATGTTCAGGGAAATTACTGGTTCGAGCATAAATAAAGGGATGAAGATATTTATCAAATACATAATGACATAAAACTCCATAAAAATATACTTTTAATAAATTTAATTTATCCACCTGAATATAATCCATACTGCAGGAAAAAAATGACCGGAAATCAGCCTCATGAATTTTTTTTCCTGCCTCTGGACCACGTTTATTCTTTATCCAGGGCCAAAAATCATTGTAAAAGAAAAAATCTGGGCCCTGACAGCCAAAATAAAATATTCTCCTGTTTTCTCTTATATTCTCTTCAATATTTTCTTGTTCTAAATCTTTGAGGACAAGTTCTCCTCCCAGTATATGTGTCCAAAAGTCCGGCATTTATTTCACCTTACCTTTATTTTATCCTTTATTTTACTATATCTACGTATACTAATCCCTTTAATATTTTTTATTTTTTCTATCTCCCTGAAATCCCCTTTTTTTTCACGATAACTTATTATCCGGGCTGCATATGTACTTCCAATACCCGTTAATTTTTGTAATTCCTTTATATTTGCCGTATTTATATTTATAAGTTTTTTCTTCTCCTCTTTTGATATTTTCTTTATATTCTTTAATTCTGGTTCATCCTTACAATCTGCAGCATTTTTTGATTTTTTTTGTTCAGTAATAACATTATCAGCTTCAGGATTCGTATTATTTTCCTCTATTTGAATACTTTTTCCGTTTTTTGAAGTGTGCTGCTTATTTTTTTCTACAATTTTATTGTATAGATCAATATATTCCTGAGCAGAATATTTCCAGCTAAAATCCTGGTTCATCGCCCTTTTAACAAGCTTAATCCAGGTATCAGACTGTTTATAGAAATAGATAGCCCGACGCAAAGTATATAACATATCATGTGAATTAAAATCAGTAAAAGAAAATCCATAACCCTCATCAGTCTCTGTATTATAAGGAATAACTGTGTCATTTAAACCCCCAGTCTCCTTTACTACCGGCAGAGTTCCATAACGCATACTAATTAACTGCCCCAGTCCACAGGGCTCATACCGTGAAGGCATCAGAAACATATCACTACCCGCATATATTTTCTGGGCCAGGCCAAAATCATACTTAATACTGGCAGCTATTTTTTGCGGATATTCTTCTGCTTGCTGACGGAAAAAATCTTCATATTTAGCCTGTCCAGTACCCAACAATACAAACTGTATATCACTCTCCATTAATTCAGTAATAACTTCTTCAATTAAATCTAAACCTTTCTGTTCTACCAGTCTACTGACAATACTTATAACAGGAATATCTCTATCAACGGGTAAATCCATTTCCTGCTGAAGAGCTTCTTTGTTTTTATATTTATTTTCCAGATTTTCATGACTGTAATTATAGTAAATGTTTTCATCAGTCCGGGGATCAAACTGTTTATAACTTATACCATTAACTATTCCAAACAGATCATCCCCTCTTAATCTCAGGGCATAATCAAGTCCTTCTCCAAAGTATTCAGTTTTTATTTCCCGGGCATAAGTTTTACTGACTGTTGTAATAATATCAGCATACATTATACCCATTTTCATATAATTAACCAGACCATTATGTCGAATTTTTCCTGTAAACCAGTGTTTTTCATCTATACCTAACACATCATAAAGTGTACGAGGAGAAAATTGTCCTTGATATCTCAAATTGTGAATAGTAAAAACCGTCTTTATATCCCGGTAAAATTCATACTGGCGATAATTATCATCCAGCATTATACTCACAGGACCTGTCTGCCAATCATTACAGTGAATAACATCGGGTTTAAAATCTATTTTGGGCAAAAACTCAAGTATAGCCCGGGCAAAAAAAGCAAACTGTACATCTTTATCTTTACTTTCATACATCGATCCTCGATTAAAATAATTCTTATTATCTACAAAATATATCGGTACTTCACCATGCTTTAATTTATTTATACCAACATATTCATTTCTCCAGACAACATTTGTCCTGAAATGCAAAACATGTTCAAACTGATCTTTATATTTAGCAGCTATTTTTTTATATTCAGGCATAACTACCCGGATATCATGACCCTTATCCTTTATCGCCTGGGGTAAGGAACCTGCAACATCAGCCAATCCCCCTGTTTTAGCAAAAGGGGCAACTTCAGAGGAAACAAATAAAATCTTCATCAAAACACCTCCGAGATACTGTAATTATCTTCAAATTATTAATTATAGTTTATTAAACTTTCCAGGCAGTGTCAAATAGCCTTTTTAAAAAGAAGGGAATCATCTACTCTTCTAGAATTTATAATTGTAGTCTATATAAATCATAACACAACTTTCTTGATTTTTAATATTTATGAAATCTATTTTGTATACTGGAGATGATTATATGAACAATTTTTCCCCCACAGATTTTGATCGTTATTTATTCCATAATGGAAAACATTATCAAAGTTATAACATCCTTGGTGCCCACTTGTGTCAAAAAGATGGTAAAAAAGGGGCACGTTTTACTGTCTGGGCTCCTAATGCCAGGCAAATATATATAACTGGAGATTTTAACAATTGGAGTGCTAGTAAACACAGTTTAAGAAGAATTAAAGATTCTGGTCTGTGGACTATTTTTATCCCCGATATAAAGCAAGGTGATAAGTACAAATATAAAATTAGGGGTTATAAAAATAATATCAGAGAAAAAGCCGATCCCTACGCTTTTTATGCAGAAAAACCACCTGCAACAGCTTCCCGGGTTTATTCACTTTCAAAATATCAGTGGCATGATCAAAAATGGCTTGCAAAAAGGGAGAATTACAACCCCTATCAAAGCCCGGTTTTAATATATGAAATGCATCTCGCTTCCTGGCAACGGGAAAATGCTAAAGTACTTAATTATCGTCAGATTGCCGACAAACTCATAAATTATATTTCAGAAATGGGCTATACTCATATAGAATTAATGCCTGTGACAGAATATCCCTTTGATGGTTCCTGGGGTTATCAAACAACAGGTTATTATGCTGTAACCAGCCGTTATGGTAATCCAGAAGATTTTATGTATTTTATTGATCAATGTCATCAGCATAATATTGGGGTAATAATTGACTGGGCTCCAAGTCATTTCTGTAAGGATAACCATGGCCTGAGGCTTTTTGATGGTACAGAGCTTTATGAAAGTAAAGATCGCCAACGCGCCGAAAATAGGCAATGGGATACATTGAATTTTGATTTCGCTCAGCCAGAAGTCCAGAGTTTTTTGATTTCCAATGCTTATTTCTGGTTTGATAAATACCATATTGATGGTATAAGGGTCGATGCTGTCAGTAATATTATATATCTTGATTACGGTAAAGAAGATGGACAGTGGACAACTAATAAATATGGTGGAAATGAAAACCTGGAAGCAATTGAATTTTTAAAAACCTTAAATAAAGAAGTTTTTAAAGATTTTCCCGGTATCCTAATGATTGCTGAAGAATCTACAGCCTGGCCCCTGGTTACCGCCCCTGTTGATGAAGGTGGACTTGGTTTTAACTTTAAATGGAATATGGGCTGGATGAATGATACCCTTTCTTATATGGAGAATGATCCCTTATTCAGAAAGGGAGATCATAACCAATTAACATTTTCAATCATGTATACCTACTCAGAAAACTACATTTTACCCCTTTCTCATGATGAAGTAGTTCATGGTAAAAAATCTCTGCTTGATAAAATGCCTGGTGATTACTGGCAAAAATTTGCCAACTTAAGATTACTTTATGGCTATATGATGTCTCATCCGGGTAAAAAATTGTTGTTTATGGGTGGTGAATTCGGCCAGTTTATTGAATGGAATTATAAACAGGAACTGGATTGGCAACTCCTTGATTATGAAATGCACCACAAAATGAAAAATTATGTGAAAAAACTAAACCACTTCTATCTTCAGCAAAAAGCACTCTGGGAAATGGACTTTTCAGAACAGGGATTTCAATGGATTGAACCCAATGATTATCAGAAAAGTATCATAAGTTATATTAGATATGATAATAGTCTGGATAATCCTTTAATAATTATCTGCAACTTCACACCTGTAGTACGAGACAGCTATAAAATTGGTGTCCCTGAAGCAGGCACTTACAGAGAAGTTTTTAATAGTGACTGTAAGCAATTTG
>CAYRVO010000060.1:0-7266 GCA_964427565.1 uncultured Halanaerobiales bacterium
AGTTCACTGGAAAAAATCAAAAATGCCAGTATTGATGAGCTTAAAGAAGTAGAGGGTATAAGCAGTAAGACAGCTTTTAAAATTTATAATTATTTACGTGAAAATACACGTGCTTTTTGAGTATAGAAATAATAGCATTAACGGAAATATATTAACCTCTATCAATATAATTCAGTGTAATATTTTTCCAGCATATTATGAGCTGTAAATTTCCCAGAGGTTGTTTCAATACTATTTTTCATCATCTTTAGCCACTGTTCTTTATTATTATAATATGTGGGGACAACTTCGTTAAAAAGAACTTTATATAAAAATTTAAGATCATGTTTATCCTGGCCTTTACCCTGATAGCCATTTCCAAATTGCCAGCCATTTATACCATGCTGACAGGCTTCTGGCCACCAACCATCCAGAATACTGAGATTAAGAACACCGTTCATAGCTGCTTTCATACCTGAAGTACCACTTGCTTCCAGGGGACGACGGGGATTATTTAACCACACATCAACTCCTCTTGTCAACATTTTTCCTATTTCCATATCATAATTTTCCAGAAAAACAACACCAGGGTATTTTCCCGCAATCTCGACTAAATTACTTATAATTTCTTTTCCTTTATCATCCAGAGGATGGGCTTTGCCGGAGAAGACTATCTGTAATGTCCCATCTTCCAGATAGGAAGCTATTTTCTTTTCATTTGTAAATATAAAATCACTTCTTTTATAAGGGGCTGCCCGGCGGGCAAAACCTATAAGTAATGAATCAATATTAAGTGATTTACCCGTCCTTTGTTGAATGTATTCCAGCAGTTCCTGTTTGATTTTCTGATGATTCTTCCATAGTTCTGCTTTCTTTTTTTCTTTTTTGTTATAAGCCTCAGTTATTCTGCTATCGACCCAGGTTTTTTTATGTATACCATTGGTAATAGCGATAATTGGAGCAGTGTTATCATAATCTGTCCACATCTTCCGGGCTGTATCACCATGTAACTGTGCTACTCCATTGGCTTTTTTAGATAATCGGAGACCGGCTACTGTCATATTAAATGGTGCTCCCCCAATCTTTATCATTTGTTCTAAAGTAAAACCATTAAATGCTCCCATATATTCCATGGTTTTCAGATTGTGGGTTTCATTTCCCTCCTTGATGGGGGTATGAGTTGTAAACACAACTTCTTTAGCTGTTTTTTCCCGGGCTTGAGTAAATGTATCTCCCTTTTCCATCTTTTCTTTGATTAATTTCATACCTGCAAGTACTGCATGTCCTTCATTAAAATGATATATATCAATATTTATGCCTAGTTTTTTCAGTGCTTTTATACCACCAATACCAAGGATTATTTCCTGAGCTATTCGCTCTTCTTCAAAACCACCATAAAGCCGGGCAGTTAACCATTTATTCATTCCATTTTCAGGAAGATTGGCATCAAGTAGATAGAGAGGACTATTTCCCGGTTTGTCAAGTTTCCATACCTTTAGGTCAACATCTTCCTGTCTTATTTTGACACTGATCTTTATATCTGTATCCTGAAGGTAATCATATATATAGTCATTGCGGGGATAACAATCATAGGGATTACCCTCTGAATCAATGAGTTGTTTTGTATATCCCTGCCGCCAGAGAATACCAATTCCTATAACAGGGTAATTATTATCTTTAGCAGCCTTGAGAATGTCACCGGCCAGGATGCCCAGCCCTCCGGCATATGTTTTTATATTATTTTGGAGACCGTACTCCATACAGAAATATGCGACCTGTGGATTATTTTTCGCTGTCATCACAATACCTCCTGATAGGTTATTTTAAGAAAAAAGTTTTTACTTCTGAGATAGATAATTTTTTTGTAGCAGTTAAACTTTTAGCTATAATTCATCTTTATACTATCAATAATTTTAAACTTAATCAATTTATAATATAACCTATTTTAACTTTGCTTATAAAAGTTTTTGTAATTTGGAATTCTTGACAAAGAAATTATTTTAATATATACTACAAAAAAGAAACATAGTTAAGTTGAGTAAAAGATTAAAAGGAGAGCTGAGAAGAGCCCTTTTTCTGTACTTTATTATACGGTAGTATTGCCGACAGCAGTCATCAATACAGTTACCGCTGTTATAGTTTTCACAATAGTTGAATACAGTCTGGATATTACCGGGGAAAGTAAAGAAATAAAAGCATAAAAAGAAAGTTAAGATAAAAGATAATAAATATATTTAAAACCCCGATATTTATTATCGGGGTTTTAATTTTTATATTTGAAAATTCATTAAATAAATTTTCCCTGAGAATGAATAGCTAAAGATAATAGTAAATTAAATATACTTGTTCAGGGAATAATAAAAAATAAGTTTGATGAATTTATTGACATCTTATTAGGGTAAAGTTATAATAATTACTGGAGTAAAATTTTTTAAACCTAACAAACTTTTATAAGTTATTTACATATTCAAGGAGGTGAAATGATTTATGGCTTATGTAATTACTGAAGAATGTATAAGCTGTGGTACATGTGAACCTGAATGTCCTGTTGAAGCAATCAGTGAAGGTGATACTCAATATGAAATTGATCCTGATACCTGTATTGATTGTGGTTCCTGTGTAGATGTATGTCCTGTAGAGGCAATTGAAGAGGGAGAATAATATACAAATAAAAGCCGGGGTTTAATTACTCCGGTTTATTTTAATTATTAAAATATTTTATATATTTTATTATAAATATAATGTTAGGATGGGATAAATTGGCATATAAATTACTGGCCCTGGATCTTGATGGTACACTTTTAAACAAAAATCAGAGTCTCGATCCTGAAATAAAAAATACAATAAAAAAATTGAAAATGTTAGATATTAGAATTTTAATTGCAACTGGAAGAATGTTTATATCTGCTTTACCATATATAAAAGAATTAAATTTATCAGGTCCGATGATAACTTATAATGGTGCCTATATAAGGAAACATGAAACAGATGAAATTTTATATCATAAACCATTAAAAAAAGAAGTTGCTCAAATGCTTATAGAAGAAGCACAAAAACATAATTTGCATATTCAAATATATCATGATGATAATTTATATGTTGAACAGAGGAATAAAATCATTAATAGATATGAAAAAATTTCCGGTGTAGATGCTACATGTCTAAAAGAGTTATCAAATTTAGATGGTGCCCCGACTAAATTATTGATTATTGAGGATGAAAGGGATAAGTTTGAATATTATTATAAATATTTTATCGACAAATATGGTGATAAAGTAGAAGTTGCTGAATCTATAACAAATTTTCTTGAGTTGGGTGCAAAAGGTGTAAATAAGGGTCAAGCACTTCAATATATAGCTGAAAATTTTAATATCAAAAAAAATGAAGTGGTTTCTGCAGGAGATAGCTGGAATGATAGTGAAATGATCAGCTGGTCAGAAATTGGTATTGCCATGAATAATGCACCACAAGATCTAAAAGAAAAAGCTGATATAATTGCTCCCCCGTCAGATCAGGGGGGATTAAATAAGATCTTACACGATATTTTCATATGAAATAAGTTTGAAGGTGGTTTGATAGAAATTTAGATTTGATTAATTTTCTCTGGCTAGGTATAATATATAATGAAGGTTAGCACATATTTTAAAAAAATTTAAAAATCAAATTACTTATATATTATATTTTTTAGGAGGTGGAAATTCGCCCTTATAGATCGATGAAAAGGAGGGGGAAATATTAATGGGAATTAATTTTAAATTTGCAAAAAAGTTTGCTGCTGAACAAATTATTAAGAGAGCTATGAAATATATAGAAAAAGATCCGGAAGAAAACTTTCTTAAAGTATTAGATTTAGTTGACAAAATTGCAAATACAGAGAAACATCATGAAGAAATAAAGGGTATCAGAAAAAGTTTTAAAACCAATCCAGCAATAAGAGAATATGTTAAAAGATTTACAGACATAGCTCCCAGTTATAAAGAAGGTCTGGTAATGAATTTCTTTGTTAACTCAGGATTACTGGGTATACCTTATCAATATAAAGTTGCAGAAGAACTGGGTGTAGATGTACCGTGGACAATCTTACTTGATCCTACAAGTGCCTGTAATTTGAGTTGTACAGGCTGCTGGGCTGGTAAATATAAAAAGAGTGATACATTAAAACTTGAAACTATTGATAGAATAATAAATGAAGCTAAAGAACTGGGAATTTATTTTATGGTCCTTTCTGGTGGGGAACCAACCACTTACCCACATTTGTTTGACATATTTGAACATCACCAGGATGTAGGTTTTATGATGTATACCAATGGGACCTTGATTGATGATGAAATGGCAGACAAAATGCTAGAAGTGGGTAATGTAAGTCCGGTTATAAGTTTAGAAGGATATAAAGAATCTACAGATGAGCGTCGTGGTGAAGGGACTTATAATAAAATAATGGCTGCTATGGATAGATTAAGAGAAAGAGGTATTGTTTTTGGTATAAGTCTCACAGCTACAAGGAATAATGTAGAGGAACTATTTGGTAATGATGAATTCATTGATTTCATGATAGAAAAAGGAGCTATATATGGTTGGTGTTTCCATTATGTTCCGATTGGAAAAGATCCTAACCTGGAACTTATGTTAACACCCGAGCAGAGAAAAATGATGGCTAATAGGGTGCCTGAAATTAGAACTAATAAACCATTTTTTCTGGCAGATTTCTGGAATGATGGTTCATTTACCAATGGATGTATAGCAGGTGGCAGACGTTATTTCCATATTAATGCCAGAGGTGATGTAGAACCCTGTGCATTTGTACATTTTGCAGTAGATAATATTAAAGATAAGAGTCTTAAAGAAGCTTTACAGAATCCATTATTTAAATCATATCAAAAGCGACAACCTTTTAATGACAATTTATTATTACCCTGTCCTATTATAGATAATCCCCAGGCTTTAAGAGATATTGTTGAAGAGTCTGGTGCAAAACCAACTCATGACGGTGCAGAAACTGTTTTAGAAGGTGAAGTTGCAGAAGGGTTGGATTATTTATCTAAGCGTTGGGCTAAAATTTCAAAGCCAATTCATGAAAAAAGAGCGAAAAAGAAGCAGGAAAAGGCACAATAAAAATAAATTATAAAATATGTAAGGAAGCCTCCTTTAATAGGGGGCTTTTTTTTGATTGTTTTAAAAATCAGGCTTTAAAAGAAGGAATTTATGGATATAACAATGAAATAATTATATACAACAAATAAAAAAGACAATTTAATAAAAATCAGGAATATAAAATGAGTAAAAACATTATAAATATATAATGTAACATGTGGAAGGTGAAATACAGTTATGGTGAAATTACAAAAAAAATATTATATTGGTGTTGATCTTGGGGGAACTAAAATCTTAACAGCTCTGGCTGATAGTAAAGGAAAAATTTTAATGAGCAAAAGAAAACAGACAGAGGCAAATAAAGGTAGAGAAAAAATTATTAATAATATATATATTACAATTGATGATGTTATAAAAGAATCAGGAGTAAATAGAAAAGATATTGCTCAAATAGGTGTAGGTTCACCTGGCCCTTTAAATGTTAACAAAGGTATAATATATGAAAACTCAAATTTACCATGGAAAGATGTACCACTGGTAAAACTTTTGCAAAATAAAATTAATATACCAGTTAAGATAGAAAATGATGCTAATGCTGCTACTTTAGGTGAAAAATATTTTGGAGCAGGAAAAAATATTAGCAATTTTATTTACATAACAATTAGTACAGGTATTGGTGGTGGAATTATTATAAATAATAGATTATTGCGTGGGGAAATAGGTAATGCCGGGGAGATTGGTCATATGACTCTTAAACCCGATGGTCCTCTTTGTGGTTGTGGTAATTATGGTTGTTTTGAAACCCTTGCTTCCGGGAAGGCTATTGCTCGAATGGGCCGGGAAGCAGTGATTCAAAATCAATCTAATTTGATTAAGGAATTATGTGAAGGGGATATAAGGAAAATAGGTGCTGAACTTGTAGCCAGGGCTGCTTACCGGGGAGATAAAATGGCTAAAAAAATTTTTAATAAAGCTGGTGTTTATCTGGGTATTGGTTTTGCTAATTTAATTAATTTATATGAACCACGCCTAATCTTACTTGGTGGAGGGGTAACTAATTCATTAGATTTATTTCGTAAATCTATGATTAACAGTCTAGAAAAAAGAGTTTTAGATAAACCCTATGAATCGGTTGAGATTTGTCCGGCGGAACTGGGAGATGATACTGGAGTAAAGGGTGCTTTGGCAGTTGCAATGGAAGAAGACTGTACTTAGGGAGAGAGAAAATATTATGAGAAATATTTTTTCCTGTTTATTAATTTTTTTATTATTAGTAATTTATTTATCACTGCCGGTAATAGCAGAGGATAAAAATGCTATTTTTACTATAGAAGATCCGGCTGCAGATGATTGTGGCCCTTGTTATTATAATTATCCGACAGATGAAGTATTTCATCCTTATGAGGGTTTATTTGATATAAGAAAAATGACAATTATTGATAATAATGATAAATATTTATTTAAATTATATTTTACAGAGGTTACCGATCCCTGGGAATCTAAATATGGTTTTAGTATGCCTTTAATTGAATTATATATAGACAATGAAAAGGGTGGCTGTAAAGAATTATTTAAGGATGGGGCTAATATAAAGCTTGACCCCAATCATCCCTGGAATAGATTAATAAAAGTTAGTGGTTGGTGGGTCAGAGTTTTTACTCCCCGGGATAAAAATGATGATATGATTAATTTAACAACAAATGCCGAAAAATTTTCCCGTAATATTGAGAACTGTTTGGTTGAAGTAAATGAAAATATAATTATCATGGAACTGGAAAAGAAATTAATAGGAGATCTGGCAGATTCTTATATATATATTCTTGTAGGTAGCTTTGATCCTTTTGGTTATGATCATTTTCGAGGTATAAAAAAAACTAAGAGTTTGTGGAATTTTTCTGCGGAACAGAATATTAATCTTGAATATGCTCCCCGGGTTATTGATATTATTTTACCTTTCAGCAGGAAACAGCAAGAAGTTTTAGGAAGTTTTGAAGATGAATACTGTCAAATATATCCTGTAAAAGTAATAGATAAAACAGAGAATATTATTTTAATAAGGAAAAGCATATTTTATATTATAATGGTAGCAATATTTTCTGCAATAATTATTATTAATAAAGATGAAATTTTTAAATATAATGGTTAACTGAATTAAAAAACCCCGTTCGTTTCAAATGAACGGGGTTTCATAATGTT
>CAYRVO010000061.1:0-7128 GCA_964427565.1 uncultured Halanaerobiales bacterium
ATTCCAATACTGGCAAGTAAAAGGGGTAAAATTACATGATTTGAACTAAAAATGGTTCCCAGTGTCATAGCCGCAACAATGGAACCAACATATGATTCAAACAAATCAGCTCCCATCCCAGCTACATCACCTACATTATCCCCCACATTATCAGCTATAACAGCCGGATTACGGGGATCATCCTCAGGAATACCGGCTTCTACTTTACCAACAAGATCAGCACCAACATCAGCAGCTTTAGTGTAAATCCCACCACCAACACGGGCAAACAGGGCAATAGAACTTGCACCAAAAGCAAAACCCCTGATATAATCAAGGTTTTTTGTATAAACTATATATAAAACACCTAATCCAAGTGTGCCAAGCCCGACTACAGAAAGACCCATAACCGCTCCACCGGAAAAAGCAACATTCAATGCATTACTGAGACTTGACCGGGCAGCATTGGTAGTTCTGGCATTTGCATTTGTTGCAATCTGCATTCCAATAAAACCAGCCAGCCCCGAAAATATAGCTCCCAGAATAAAAGAAGTAGCAGTCTGCCAACCCAAACTTGGTACAAAAATCATTATCACAGCAACAATGGCTACAAAAAAGGCAAGTATTTTATATTCTCTTCCCAGAAAAGCCATCGCACCTTCATTGATCGCTTCTGACAACTCAATCATCTTTTGATTACCTTTGTCAGCTTTACCTACTGACTTTGCAAAAAATAGAGCAAATAATAAAGAAATAACACCAGCTATTGGAGTATAAAAAAGCAATCCCATTCCTCCTTGTTTATTTTATATAATTTTATAGTACTGCTAGAATAATTGAATTAATCATAAATAAAATAGCTACTACAGTTGTAAATATACTAAGCTTTTTCTCCATTCCCTTTGTTTTACCAAAAAAAGTAGTGGCTCCTCCATCAATAACACCTGATAACCCAGCACTCTTACCTGATTGTAAAAGTACACCTACAATAACAGATAAAGCAATAATTAGATGAATAATTTTTAAAACAAACATTATTTCACCCCCAGTTTAACCGAGATTATAAAGTTGTTCTTATATATTTTAACATAAATAAATTAAAAAAACAATAATATGGCTTAAGATTAAGGAGTTTAATAATCATATAAATCCCTAATGTATTAAAAAAATAATAATCAATTTTAAAATAGCAATTACAGCCAGATATATTCACCTCTGTTATATTATTAATACCACTCAATACTTTTTTGAGAATATTTTTAACTGAAAATTCAAGGTGATTATATCTGGCTTTTTTGTAATTTGTTTATTATATTAACAGCTAAATTTCTTAAGCTATTTTTTAGTAATTGCTAACAAGAATTATTATTTCTATCCACTGACACTTTGACTACCAAATTTTGTTTTTACCCAGCTGGTTAATCCAGTTAAAAGTGAGTACATTACAGGTATAATATATAATGTTAAGATAGTGGAAAATAATAAACCACCGATAATAACTATAGCAATGGGTGCTTCCAGTTCTGATCCTTCTCCAATTCCCAGTGCAAGTGGTGTTAAACCAAGAACAGTTGTTAATGCAGTCATCATTATAGGACGCAAGCGTACTGGACCTGCCTTAAGTATTGCTTCAAACTTATTTTTACCCTTTCTACGCAGTGTATTAATATAATCAACTAGAACAATAGCATTATTGACAACAATTCCCGCCAGTGTAATAACACCAATAACAGCCGGTACAGAAAGTGTTGAACCTGTGATATATAGCCCCAGGATTACACCAATTAAAGCCATTGGTACTGTAAACATAATTACAAATGGATGAATTAAAGATTCAAACTGAGAAGCCATAACCATATATACCAGTACAAGTGACAGTAAAAATGCAAATCCCAGACTTGTAAAAGATTCCTGCAAATCCTGGAATTGTCCACCATATTTTATTTCATAGCCTGAAGGTAAATCAATATTTTTATTTAGTCTTTCTTTTATATTGTTTACTGCTGTACCTAAATCCATTTGATATAAAGAAGCTGTAATTTCTGCATATCTTACCTGATTATCTCTTAAAATCTCTTTGGGACCAGTATCATATTTAAATTCTGCTACTCTTGTTAATGGTACTTTAGCCCCTGTTGCAGATACAAGATTTAAGTTTTGGATTTGTTCTATATTTTCCCGATCATTTTTCTGCAGACGAACTTTAACATCATATTCTTCTCCTGCTACTTCATAAGTTGTTGCCACATCACCACTAATAGCAGTTTTAACTGAAGAAGCTATTTGTGTTACTCTTAAACCCAGGCGGGCTGCAATAGAACGGTCTACTTCAATTAAAAATTCCGGTCTACCTTCACCAAAACTATCTTCAACCTCTCTGACCCCCTTGACCTCTTTCATTTCAGCACCAATTTCTGCTGCCAATCTTTCCAGTGTATCCAGATTATCTCCTTCAACTTTTATCGATATTGGTTTGCCACCACTCGGTCCAAAGAAACTACTATTTGTTTCAATATTTACCTGAGTATCAGGTATATTTATCTTATTTCTTAATTCTTCCATAACTTCTGAAGTTGAACGATCTCTTTTAGAAAGTCCCACAAGCCGGACAAGTATTGAACCAGTCTCCGATGCCTGTTGTGTATTCATCTGACCGGCTACACCTATATTAGTATATACAGTATCTACTTCCGGTATTTTTCTAACTTCTTCTTCTATTTCATGAGCAATACTATTAGTTTCTTCGAGTACTGTACCTACTGGCAATTTGTAGGAAATTGAGAATTCCCCCTGATCAAAATTAGGTAAAAACTCTGTACCAATAAGTGGTACAAGGGCAACACTAACGGCCAGTAAGACTACTAAAAATACCACAACAAGAAATCTATGATTCAAACTCCAGCGCAGACTTTTCTTGTAAAACTTTTTTATAAATCCTGTTTCATTATTTGTTTTTTTATGATCTTTACCTACTTTTAATATACGTGATGAAAGCATGGGAACAAGTGTTAAAGCCACTAGTAAGGAAGCAAAAAGTGAAAAGCTAACAGTTAAAGCTAATTCTTTAAATAACTGTGATGCTAAACCTTCAACAAATATTACGGGCAAAAACACCATTATGGTCGTAAAAGTAGAGGCAGCTATTGCCATACCAACTTCATTACTACCCTTTCTGGCAGACTCCATACGGCTTAAGCCTTCCTGACGAAAACGATAAATATTTTCCAGAACAACAATAGAATTATCGACGACCATTCCTATTCCCAGAGCAAGACCACCCAGAGAAATAATGTTAATAGTTAAACCACCAAAGTAAATCAAAAGAAAAGTTGTCACAACAGAAATTGGTATTGCAAGGGCAATAATTATAGTACTCCTGACATTGCGCAGAAAAAGAAATAATATAATTACAGCCAATATACCACCGATAATAGCATTATTGCGGACATTAAATATTGATTTTTCTATATACTCAGATTGGTCAGCAACTGCTACAAAATTCAAACCACCATTAACTTTATCTTTTATATAATCAACTTTATCCTTTACTCTGTTTGCTACTTTTACAGTATTGGCATCCGTCTGTTTTTGAATTGTAAGACCAATACTTGGATTACCATTAACACGAGCTATACTTTTAACTTCTTTATATGTATCTTTGACTGTTGCTATATCTTCAAGCTTTACATAACCTTTATTTGTTGCATTGGGTATCAGTATATCCCTTATTTCGCCAACACCTTTAAACTTACCAGTAGTTCTAACAAGTAATTTTTTATTACCTCTTATCACTTCTCCACCTGTTAAATTTAAATTCTCCAGCATTAAATTACGAGTTACGGTAGAAAAGCTTATACCGTAATTATCCATTTTGCTCTGATCCAGTTCAATTAAAATCTGCTTATCAAGCCCACCAACAAGATTTACAGAAGCTACTCCTTCCAGTCTTTCCAGTTCTGGAATAACATCGTTTTCCACTTCTTTTTTTAATTTTGCCAGGTCTTTACCACTGGAAACACCATATTGAATAATAGGGATCATTGAAGGATCAAATTGAAATATTAGTGGTTCTTCAGCATCTTCAGGCAGATATCCTTTAACCAGGTCAATTTTTTCCCTCATATCAAGAGCTGCAAAATCCATATCAGTATCCCAATTAAACTCAGCTACAATTATAGATTGACCCGAGTTCGAGGTGGAAGTAATTGACTTTATATTTGTTACTGTAGATATTGAGTTTTCCAGTGGTTTTGTAACCAGGGACTCAACTTCTTCTGGACTCACTCCAGAATATTCAGTAACAATAGCTGCTCCCGGAAAATTTATACTGGGTAACAGATCTATACTTAATCTGCTCATAGAAATAAAGCCCAGTAAAACAACCAGGAGAATAATCATTATCGTTGTGATATTTCTTCGAATCGAAAAATCAGATATCTTCATTATTCTACCACCTCAACGCCCTGCCCGGGCTTTAATAAACTTTGTCCTTTATATATTACTTTACTCTCTTTACTTAAACCACTTATTATTTGAATTTCTTGATTATTATTAATCCCGGTTGTAACAGGAGTTTTTACTGCTTTATTATTCTTTAAAACATAAACATAGGGATCACTTTCCAGATTTACAACTGCTTCCAGGGGAATAACCAGAGCATTATCTACTTTTTTCTTTGTGAAAAGCACATCTGTAAACATTCCAGGTTTTATAATTTGTTTAGGATTTTCTATAAAAACTTTAACCAAATAAGCCTGACTCTGAGGATCAGTGCTGGGACTTATCACTTCTATATGTCCTTTGAATTTACGATCTGGAATAGCCTTTACATTTATTTCAGCTTTATCATCTTTGCTAATGTAGGGTAAAAACTGACCGGTTATTTCAGTACGAGCATAAACACTGCTAATATCTATAACTGTCACAATAGGTGTACCCGGGGCAACCATTTCTGCTTCATTTACATTAATCCTGGAAATAATTCCTGTAAATGGACTTTCAACAACAGTATTATCAAGTCTCAATTTTGCATTTGCAAGTGATGCCTCTGCCTGTTTGACTCCAGCTTCAGCAGTAATTATTTCTTCTTTACGAGCACCATTCTTAAGCTGAGCAAGATTAGCTTTAGCCCGCTTAAGAGAAGCCTCTGCCTGTCTTAGACCGGCAAGACTCATCAATAAATCTTCTTTACGAGCACCATTTTTTATCTTAGCAAGATTAGCAGCAGCCATTTTTTTATTGGCCTCTGAAACTTTTAGCTGTGTTTTAGCTGCATACAGTTGCTGTTTAAGATGATTGGGATTTTCATAATTGTCTTTAGCAATTTGATAATTTTCTTTTGCACTCTCATAACTAACTTCTGCCTGTTCTTTTGCAATTCTGGTATTCTCTATCGTAGATTTTGCATTTTTAACTGCTGTACGAGCATTTTCAAACTGATTATGGGCCATATCATATTGCTTTTTAGCAACAACATTTTCTTTATATAATTTATTAATTCTTTTATATTCATTTTCTGCCTGTTCAAAATTATTTTTTGCCTGTTCCAGAGTCAATTTGCTCTGGCTCAATCTTTCTTCAGCACTCTGTAACTGTTTTTTAGCTGTTTCTACAGCTGTTTTCGCATTTATTAATTGCTGCTTGAGAGCAGTTTTGTTTTCATAAATATCTTCAACGATCTCCATACTTGATTGTGCTCCTTCATATGAAACAGTAGCCTGCTCATAAGTAGCTTCCATACGAGATATTTCTTCTTCAGTAGCACCATTTTTGGCTTTATCATATGCAGCTTCTGCCTGTTTAAGTGCAGCTTCTGCCTGTTCTACTCCAGCTTCAGCTGCTGCTATCTGATCCGCTGTTGCTCCTTTTTTTACCAGAGCAAGATTGGCTTCTGACCTTGCCAGAGCAGCTTCCGCCTGTTCCATCTGAATTTGAATACTTTCGCGTTCAAATACTACTAACTTCTCTCCTGCTTCAACATACTGTCCAACTTCAACCTTTATATCACTCACAGAACTATTACTTTTTGCAGGTAAATTTGAACTACGATAAGGTTGAATCCTACCACTCATTTTATTAACTAAAGATAAATCTTTTATTACAGGTTTTGTAACTTTAACAGCAGTATTCTGAGCAATCACCGTAGTACTTAACATTAATAATATAATAACTAATATATTTAATACCAGTGATTTTTTATAATTCATTATCCCTTACCTCCCTGTAGTAAGAATTCAGTCTTCCTGTCTTATACATCAACTCAAAAAGCTTAAGAGTATAATTATATTCTGCCTGAATCTTTCTTGTCTTGCTCTGTTTCAATTTATTTTGAGCATTTATAACATCAATATTAGTTCCAACTCCATTTTTGTATCTTTTTTCAGCAATTCTTAAACTTTCTCGGGCATTCTCAACACTTAGTTTTTCCATTTCCATACTATTTTTCGCCTGTTCTATAGCAAAAATTATATTATCTATCTCCAGTTTAATATTGTTTGTTAAGCTATTTTTGCTTTTCTCTAATTTCTTTAGTTCAAGACTATATTTTTCCTCTTCTTTTTTTGCCTTACCACCATCATAGAGAGGCATACTAGCCGTCAAATTTATATTCCAGCTTCCATTATCAAAGTTTAATTCATTACCCTGCCAGCTGTAATTTCCATTTAAGAAAACATTGGGGCGATAAATATTAGATTTTAGATTTTTATTAATTTTATTCATCTCTTTATTTAAGTTTAATGATTTTATTTCCGGCCTATTATTTAAAGCTTGCTGATAGAGTTTTTCTTTTTCTAAGTTAATCTTTGGTTCTAATCCTGGATAAGCTAAGTTAATCTTTTTAGATTCTATCTCTAACATATTTGCAAGTCTCTTCTTTGCCAGTAACCAATTATTTTTAGACTTTTTTAATAACTGTTCAATTTTCCTTCTTTCTATCTCTACAGAAAGAAGATCAGATTTAATACTCATACCAGCATCAATATTAACTTCAACAATTCTCTTATGCTCTTTTACAACTTTTAATGCACTCTCCTGAACACTAACCATAGTTCGGACCCTTAAAACATTATAATAAGCCTGGATTATCTGATAAAGTGTATCACTAATTTGTTTTTTATATTGTATATTGTTTAATTCCACGCCTTTTTT
>CAYRVO010000062.1:0-7089 GCA_964427565.1 uncultured Halanaerobiales bacterium
TTGAGTCATCTAAAATGTTCATATCCGCTTAAAATACGGTTCATAATCTATGGGATGATAATTATGCTATGTATTTTGTAGGTATAAATTGCTCAAAATCAGCTAATTTGTAGAAGGAAGAAGGGACTTAATAAGATTTCAAGAATATATTAAATTAATAAACCATATTTTTAATACATATTAATTATGGGAGAGCTTCAATTATAGATACATAAAAAAATGCAGGTTTGTATAAAAACTGTAAATGTTATATTAGTAAGGGGGTAAATATCATTGTCCTATCATAAAAATAAAATGGAACCTTTACATAAAAAAGTAGATCCATTATATAAATATGAAGCCTGGAATATAACTGAAGATGAATTTAAAATAAAAAATAATCATCATAATGAAACTATATTTGCTCAGGGTAATGGCTATATGGGGGTAAGGGGTATAACTGAAGAGGATTATACAGGTCCCGGTTATTCTACCACTCCTGGAATATATATAAATGGTGTTTATGCTTCAGAAGATATGATTTATGGTGAGAATATACCAAAATTACCCCAAAAATCACAAATGATTGTCAATCTTGCTGATTGGACATTAATAAACCTATATCTAGAAAATGAAAAATTTGATATGTTGAAAGGCAAGGTAGAAAACTATAAACGTAGTTTGAGTATGAAAAAAGGTACATTAAGCAGAAGTTTAATATGGACTAGTCCTAAAGGTAGAAAAATAGAATTAGAGATAACACGTCTTTTAAGTTTTGTTGATCAACATCAGGGAATAATAAATTATAAAGTCAAAGCAATAAATTTTAGTGGTAAAATAAAAATCAAGTCTGCTATTAATGGAAATGTTAGGAATCATCATTATATGCGTAATAAGAAGCCTTTAAAGGTGGATGCTAAAGATAAAAAAGATGATTTTCTATATTTATTACAAAAAGTTACGAGTACTGATATAAGTGTAGGCTTTGTAATGAGAAACTTGATATCTGTAAATAATGATACGACAAATAAAAATGTATCACGAATGGAAGAATTTAGAGAAGAAATAATCTCTGAGAATTTTATGATTACTGTAAAGAAAGACCAAGAAATAGTACTCAATAAATATCTTTATTTTTATTCTTCTCAAGATGAAGCCTATGTTTCAGATGAGCATGAAATAAGAGTAGCTATTAATAGTTTATCAGCTACGATTAATAAGGGAATTAAGAATAATTTCAAAGAACAACAACAGTTTTTAGCTGATTACTGGAATAATGCAGATATTAAAATCAAAGGTGATAAAGCCTTACAACAGGCCCTGCGTTTTAATGCCTATCACTTGCTACAGTCTACAGGAAGAGGAAGCTTAAGAAATATTGCGGCGAAAGGGTTAACTGGTGAATTTTATAATGGCCATTACTTTTGGGATACTGAAACATATACAATTCCTTATTTTCTTTACAATCAGCCCGAAGTAGCCCGCGATCTATTAATTTATCGTTATTATACTCTGGATAAGGCCCGTAAGAATGCCAGACGTGTTAAACTTTCAGGGGCATTATTTCCCTGGCGAACAATTAATGGAGATGAGGCATCAGGATTTTTTATGGGTTCTACAGTTCAATACCATATAGATGCTGATATTGCGTATGCTATATATCTTTATGATAAAACCACCACTGATTCTGAGTTTATTTATGATTATGGGGCGGAAATAATAATGGAAACTGCCAGGATGTGGAATAGCTGTGGCAGCTATATTAAGATGAGAGATAATATGTTTTGTTTAAATGAAGTATGTGGTCCTGATGAATATAAGCCAGGGGTTAATAATAATTGTTATACTAATTATATGGCAAAATTCAATCTGGAATATGCCCTGGAAATTGTTGATAGAATGAAAAAAAAGGTACCTACTAAATATAAAGAATTGAAGGAAAAAATAAATTTAAGTGAAAATGAATTTGCTCAATGGCAGAAAGCTGCTGACAATATGTATTTACCCTATAATCAAGAGAAAGAAATTCATCCTCAGGATGATTCCTTTTTATATAAGGATCCTATTGATATACAATCTATACCGGAAGAGGAGTTTCCTCTGGTTAGAAATTGGCATCCTCTGGTTATCTGGCGTTATCAGCTTATAAAACAGGCAGATGTACTTTTACTTATGTTATTACTGGGTAATAAATTTACTCGTGAAGAGAAAAAACGTAATTATGATTATTATGAACCGCGTACGACTCATGATTCATCATTATCACCGGCAGTACATAGTATTATAGCTTCGGAAATAGATTATTTTGATCAAGCATATTATTACTTCTGTCAGACTGCAAGACTGGATCTTGATGATTATAATAAAAATGCCTATCAGGGAATTCATACTGCCTGTATGGGAAGCACCTGGATGGCTGTAGTACAGGGATTTGCCGGTATGAGAAATCATGGTGATTATATTCTTTTTAATCCATATTTACCTGATAAATGGGATTCTTATGAATTCAAATTAAGATTCAAAGATTGTCAATTATTCATCCGGGTAAATAAAGAAGGTGTATTGTATAAGTTAATTATAGGTAAGGAACTTACTTTCAAACATTGTCATCAGGATGTAACATTAAAAAAAGATGAAAGTAAAATTTTGCCCACACGTATATAAATAAAAAATTTAATAAATTAGCAATAATATTGATTATTACATTGATAAAATATGAGTAGTAGGGAGAATATTGCTATATGGATAATACAGCTACCAGAAAAATATATATATATTTAATAATAGCTTTAGTTGTAGTTTCTTTTTCGGCAATATTTATAAAATTGTCTACGGCTCCACCTTTAATCATTGCTTTTTATAGGATGTTTTTTAGTTCATTGATTATAACTCCTTATTTTATATATAAATATAGAAGACAGTATAATTTATTTTTTAATTACCGATTAATATTTGCAGGCTTATTCCTGGCCCTTCATTTTGCATTGTGGATAACTGCCTTTGAATATACAAGTGTAGCCAATGCTGTTATCTTTGTTGCTTTACAGCCTTTGTTTTCACTTATTCTGGAATATATTTTTGCCCGCAAAGATTTCCGTAAGGGGACCGTTATAGGTGTTATAATGGCTATTATAGGTAGTATTATTATCAGTATAGGAGATATTAATATTTTATTTAATAGGTTGTGGGGTGATATACTTGCTCTAATGGGTGGTCTGTTTGCTGCCCTATATTTATTCATGGGTCGTAACCAGAGAGAAAAGCTGGATTATTTCCCCTATATATATGTTGTTTATAGCTATGCTGCTATATTTCTTGGTATCTGTGTATTAATTGCCGGTATATCATTTTCAGGTTATGCTCATATTAATTACTTTTATTTTGTCTTGATGGCTCTGGGGCCAACTCTGATCGGACATTCAATTTTTAATTATTCAGTCAGATTTGTACCTGTTTCAATTGTTTCTTTATCACTACTGGCTGAACCTATATTGACCACAATTTTGGCCTGGTTTATTCTCGGGGTAGTTATAAATCATGTAACTATTTATGGTGGGATTGTAATTCTGGGAGGCATTTATATTGCTACCAGGAAAAAATAAATTTTATGGAGAATTACCAAGATCCCTGACAAAAAATTTGCAATTTGTTCAATTTAACCTACTCGTATTATAATCAGGCTATCATTTTACTGTAAAATATGGTAGGAATTTTTATTTGTTTATAGAAAGAATATAGTATAAATAAACAATTAAGTAAAGGGGGTATAAATATGAATATTTATGAATTGATTAAAAAAAGAAAAAGTATAAGGAGTTATCAATCTAAAAGTATCGAGAAAGAAAAATTAGATAGAATTTTAGAAGCAGGGAGGCTGGCACCTTCTGCTAAAAATTCGCAGGCCTGGAAGTTTATAGTAACGGGAAATAGTGAAATTAAAAAAGACCTAATAAAAGCCTGTCGGGGGCAAAAATTTATTGCTGAAGCAGATAAAATAATTACTGTTTGTGTAGATGAGGGAGGTACTTATTTAGAACAGGGTAATTATATGGGTGCTTTTGCAGTAGATGGAGCAATTGCCTTACAACAGATGATATTGGCAGCTACTGAAGAAGGTTTGGGTACTTGCTGGATAGGTGCTTTTTATGAAGATAAAGTAAAAAAGGTTCTAAATATACCGGATAAATACAGGGTTGTAGGCTTGACACCACTGGGTTATCCTGCTGGCAGTGGCAGGGATAGAGATAGGAAACCACTTTCAGAAATTGTCTGCCAGGAAAAATGGTGCAATTAATTTAAAAAAGATTATATTAATTATTTCAAAGCGAACACCATAAAAGTCATTATTTAAGGGGGGCAAGAAGATGAGAAGCTTAGCTTTAATATTGGCCGGTGGTAGAGGTAGCAGATTGGATTTTTTGTCAGAACACAGAGCTAAACCTAGTGTTCCTTTTGCTGGTAAATTTAGGCTAATAGATTTTGCTTTAAGTAATTGTGTAAATTCAGGAATTTTTAATATTGGAGTTTTAACTCAATATTTACCCCTATCATTAAATGATCATATCGGTATAGGTAAACCATGGGATCTAGACCGTAGATTTGGTGGAGTAACAATATTACAGCCTTTTACCGGAAGAAAAGGTGGATGGTATCAAGGTACTGCTCATGCGATTTATCAAAACATGAGTTTTATTCGCAGGCATAATCCAGAGTATGTTTTGGTTTTATCTGGTGATCATATATATAAGATGAATTATGATAAAATGATAAATTTTCATATAGAGAAAGATGCAGATTTAACAATTGCTGCGCAAAGGGTACCCATTGAAAATGCAAATCGTTTTGGGATACTGGAACCCGATGAATATATGCAGGTGGTTGATTTTCTGGAAAAACCTGAAGATCCCCCAAGTAATCTTGCTTCTATGGGTATATATGTATTTTCCACAGATAAGTTACTGCATATATTGGACAAATATTGTTCAAAAGAAAACTCTGATTTTGGACATCATATAATTCCTCCTATGATAGAAGATGATAATGTCTTTCTATATGAATTTGATGGATACTGGAAAGATGTAGGAACTTTAGAATCGTTCTGGGAGGCAAATTTATCCCTTACAGATCCTGTCCCTAAATTTAACTTATATGAAAAAGAATGGAAAATTCACACCAGGAGTGAAGAACAACCTCCAGCTAAATTTGGGCCAGATGCGAGGGCTAATCAGAGCATTGTTTCTAATGGTTCAATTATTAATGGAATAGTAGAAAGGTCGGTTATTTCACCTGGTGTTTATATTGAAGAAGGAGCTGTAGTCAGAGATTCTGTAATTTTTAATGATACAACAATAAAACATGATTCTATTATAAATAAATCTTTGATAGATAAGGAAGCAATTGTTGGCGAAAATTCTCATATAGGATTTGGAAATGATATGACAGCAAATAAAGAAAAACCTGAATTACTTTATAATGGTTTAACTGTAATTGCCAAACGGGCCCAGGTACCTGACAATGTTCAGATAGGCCGTAATTGTAGGGTTCTTTCTTATATCAATGAAGATACATTTGGTGATAAAATAGTACCCAGTGGTACTACTGTTAAACCTTGAAAAGAAATAAATAAGAGTTTAAATGGTTAAACTAGAAAGCGAGGTAATATTTATGAACCCTCCTGTTCCAAGGGTTGCGGCAATTCATGATCTATCAGGTTTTGGGCGGAGTTCTTTAACTGTTGTTATACCGATTTTATCAACAATGGGAATACAGGTATGTCCTTTACCAACTGCAGTACTTTCAACACATACCGGTGGTTTTACTGACTATAAATTTATAGATCTCACAGAACATTTACCTGATTATATAGAACACTGGCAAAGATTGAATTTAAAGTTTGATAGTATTTACAGTGGTTTTCTGGGTTCCTTAAAGCAAATCGATATAGTTGCAGATTTCATTAAAAACTTTAAAGAAGAAGAACAACTGGTAGTAATTGATCCAGTAATGGGTGATAATGGTAAAACTTATGGGCCATTTGGTCCTGATATGATTGCCCGAATGAAGGAATTAATTGCTCAGGCTGATATAATAACTCCTAATTTAACAGAAGCTGCCTTTCTTCTTGATAAAGATTACTCGGAAAATGTTGATAAATATGTAATGAAAAAATGGTTACGACAATTGGCTGCTAAAGGTCCTAAAACAGTTATTATTACAGGTGTTATTGAAAATGGAGGAGAAAAAACTGCAGTATTAGCCTATAATCAAAAAGATGGTAGGTTCTGGAAGGTAGATTGTGATTTTATTCCTGCTCAATTTCCCGGTACAGGGGATGCATTTACCAGTGTAATTGTAGGGAGTTTATTAAAGGGAGATAGTTTACCACTGGCCCTTGATAGGGCAGTGCAATTTATTTCTACAGCGGTCAGGACTACCTATGGTTATGATTATTCAGAAAGAGAAGGTGTGATGTTGGAAAGGGTTTTAGATAATCTTAAATCACCTATAATGTCTCATAGTTATGAAATATTTTAAAATATTTATTAGTAGTAAGTAATAATTTATAAAAATCTAAGGAGGATTGGCAGTGTTAAAAAAAATAGCAAATACAGTACGTGGATTATCAGCTGATGCAGTACAAAAAGCTAATTCAGGACATCCGGGAATGCCCATTGGATGTGCTGATATAGGTGCTTTATTATATGGAGAAGTAATGAAGCATGATCCCCAAAAACCAGATTGGCTCAATCGGGATCGTTTTGTTTTATCTGCTGGACATGGTTCGATGCTTATATATTCTCTTCTACATTTATCTGGATATGATTTATCTCAGGAAGATTTAAAAAAATTCCGTACTTTAGGTTCAAAAACCCCCGGTCATCCAGAATATGGTTTAACCCCGGGTGTTGAAACAACTACAGGCCCCCTGGGTCAGGGTATTGCAAATGCTGTTGGTATGGCCCTGGCAGAAAGAATGATGGCTGCAAGATATAATACAGAGGCACACAATATAATTGATCATTTTACTTACACTATTCTTGGTGATGGTTGTATGATGGAAGGTATTTCGTCTGAAGCAGCTTCATTTGCCGGTCATCTGGGATTGGGAAA
>CAYRVO010000063.1:0-7054 GCA_964427565.1 uncultured Halanaerobiales bacterium
GATGAAGAAGATGAATTAGAATTAAGAAGAGATATAATAAAAAAAGCATTAGAGGCACTTTCAACAGAAATAGAAGAGCAGACATTATTTGAAGTTTAAATTTTGCTAGAGATTTGATATTAGAGAAAATTGTTATATTTGATTATAGAAAAACACAATAATTGATATTTTAAAAGCCCCGGGATATCCTGGGGCTTTTAAAATAGGAGGTAAAATATTTTTTTGAATTTAAGCTGTAGTATTACGTATAATCAGTTTTGGATCCAATCTTAGCTGAACAGATTCACTATTTTCTTTAGTTAGTACTTTTTTTACAAATAATTCTGCTGTTTTACGGGCTATTTTTTCAGGATGAACTGAGACGGTAGTTAACTGGATTCTGGCATGAGAAGAAATATATATATCATCATAACCAATTATTGATATATCTTGTGGTACAGATAAACCTGACTTTATACAGCAGTCAAGTGCCCCAAGGGCCATTATGTCATTAGCAGCAATTATGGCTGTAGGTGGATCTGTAAGATTAATTAAATTTTGAGTTTCCTCCCACGCTTTTTCTTCTACGAATTCTCCATCTCTAATCAGATCTGGATCAAAATCAAGATTATATTCCTTTCGAGCCTGTAAAAACCCTCTTAATCTTTCGATACTTGTAGAATAAATACGGGGACCAGATAAAAAAGCAATTTTTTTATGTCCACAGGAAACGAGATAATCAACTGCTTGCTTAATTCCTTTTACATCATCTGTTGTAATATAATTTGTATCCCCTTTTTTTAAACAACGGTGATAAGTAATATAGGGCACATTCTTTGTTTTTAAATCAGTAATTGATTTGTCATCTATCCTGGCTGAACCAAATATAATACCATCTACCCTTCTCTGACGTAAAATGTTTATATATTCATCCTGGAGTTTAGGTTGATTATTTGTATTACAGATAATGGTAGAATATCCGAGATCATGTACTACATTTTCAATAATACTTGAAGTTTGGGCATAAAAAGGGTTGGTTAAATCCGGTATTATTAAGCCCAGTGTATGAGTTTTATTGGTTTTTAAACTGCGGGCATTAAAATCTGCCTGATAGTTTAATTCTTTAGCTATATCCATTACTTTATCTTTTGTTTCTTTTCGTACATTATCTTTATTATTTAATACACGGGAAACAGTAGCTACAGATACTCCTGCAACTTCTGCTATATCCTTAATTGTTACATCCATAAAATTTCCTCCTATTACCATTTATTTATAATGATATACTATTATTTACCTATAGTACAAGTCTATTGTAAAATTATCTTTAGCCAGAAAGATAAAGGATTGAAAAATATTACCTAAACTTCTAACTATACGATTACACAAAGAAATAAAATAGTTATCATTAAAAAGCTTATATAACAGTTTTTATAGTTATATTAAAATTATAATTTATTTAAAACTAATAATGTAAACGATTATAATATATATTAGAAAATGATAATTATTTTGATAATTTTATTATATATATATTAACATATTAAATAGAAATAGTAAAATATTATATAAGCGAGTAAAACGACGTATAAACAGTATAACTTAATATATAAAAGAATAAAACTTAAATATAGCAATAATATAATAAATATGAATTTGACACCTCAAAAAACTTGTGTTATTATATAATCAAATATTAAAACGTTTACATTTTTCAGAATAAGGAGGAAATTAAAAATGGTAATAAATATTCCAGAAGTACCAGGGGTTGAAGTTCCCGAACCTAATAATCGTATTTTAAAAACTTTAATGTGTCCGGAGTTGGAAAATTCTGATGATCACACAATACTTATTTCTATTATTAAATCAGGTAATGCAACAGGTATACATACACATGAAGCAGATGAATATATGTATGTAGCTACAGGTCGAGGGGAAGCTGTTACTGTTAAAGAAGATGGTGAAGAGATAGTTGAAGATGTAGAACCGGATAGTTTAATTTTTGCTCCTCAAGGTGAAACACATTCTATACGTAATACTGGTCCGGAAACATTAAAGTTATTCTGTGTATATTCACCGGCATTAGATGCGAGTGGTAAATTTCAAGAATCAATAGATATACAGGAATAGGTGTATAATATGATAAGAGAAAATAAAGTCAAAAAAATACTGGAAGATGGAGGAACTGTTGTAGGTTCATTTGTTAAAGCCAATGACCCAGCTGTTGTAGAAATATTGGGTAAGGCAGGTTTTGATTTTTTTGTAGCTGATAATGAACATGTAGCTATGAATAAAAATGATATGGTTAATTTAATACGTAGTGGAGAACTGGCTGATATAGTACCTATAATTAGAGTTCGTGAAAATAGGGATGTTGAAATATTACAGGCTTTAGATTCAGGCGCTTTTGGTATTCAGGTACCTAATATAGACACAAAAAAAGATGCTGTACAATTAGCTGATAACGCAAAATATGCGCCTGCCGGTAAGCGTGGTTTTTCTCCAAGCGTTAGGGCAGCAGCTTTTGGAATGATGGATAAACAGGAATATGTGAAAAAGGCCAATGAAAATACTCTTGTTGTAGGCCACTGTGAGAGTGTAACTTCCATGAATAATCTTGATGATATATTAGAGGAAGATATTGATGTAATGTTTATTGGTCCCATGGATTTATCCCAATCTTTAGGTATTATTGGTCAGGGTGATCATCCAAAGCTTAAAGAAAGTATAGATAAAATAATTGATAAAGTTACTTCTGCAGGTAAAGTGGTTGGTATGGTTGCTTCAGATGCAGAAGGTGCTCAAAAATTAATTGATAAAGGTGTAAGATATGTAATGATAAGTTCTGATTTGGGAATGCTTGCTTCTACGGCCACAAAAAACTTAAAACAGTTAAAGAATCAGTGAATTTAAAATGTAATTGTAAATACTTAATTTATGAAAAACCATAAAAACTTTATGAAAAGTTTGTCAGGGTGATAATTATGAAAAAAGTATTTTTAACTCAACCTATACATGAAAAAGGTATGCAGATTTTAGAAAAGGAAATGGAAGTTATAGAGGCCAGCCAGGAAAATCCGGAAACTATTAAAAAAGAAATTGAAGATTGTGATGCAGTTATAACAAGAATTTCCAAAATAACCGGTGATATAATTTGTAATACTCCTAGTTTAAAAATAATTGCAAAACATGGTGTGGGTTTAGATAAAATTGATGTAGATGTAGCTACAGAACATAATATTCCAGTAATTAATACCCCTAATGCTAATGTTATTGCAGTGGCTGAGCATACTGTAACAATGATCCTTGCTTTAGCAAAAAATCTTGTAAAAATGGATAGAGCAGTCAGGGAAGATAAATTTGAAATGCGTGATCAGGTAGTAAATATGGAAATAAAGGGGAAGGCAATTGGAATAATAGGGTTGGGCAGTATTGGTATAAGTATAGCTAAAATGTTGAAAGGTTTTGATGTTGAAATTCTGGCCTATGATCCCTATATTAATAATTCTGATATTTCTGATACGGAAATAAAGCTTGTTGATAATATAGATGAAATCTACTTAAGATCAGATATAATTTCACTTCATGTTCCCCTAAATAAAAGCACAAGAGCTATGATTGGTAAAAAAGAATTTACAAAAATGAAAGATGATGTTCTATTTATAAATGCCGCCCGGGGGGGCGTTGTAAAAGAAAAAGAACTCTATGATGCTTTAGTAAATAATGAAATTGGTGGAGCAGGACTTGATGTATTTCAAAATGAGCCTCCGGCAACTGATAATCCACTCCTTAAACTTGATAATGTAATTGTATCTCCCCATAATGCAGCTTTAACTGAAGAGGCTTTAGTAAAAATGGCTACTCATTCAGCTCAGGGTATAGTAGATTATTTTAATGGTAAAAAACCAGAAAATATAGTTAATCCAGAAGTTTTGAAATAATATATAAATTTCTAAAGATAGGGTGTCAAATATGGAAAAACTTACTTCACGTGAAAGAGTAATAAGGGCTTTAAATCATCAGGAAACAGATAGAGTACCAATAGATATTGGTGGATTATATAATTTATCCACTTTACATAAAGATGCCTATATTAAACTTAATAATTATCTGAAAATTAATGAAGAAGAAAGTGTTGAAATTACCTATAACCCATCTCAATCAGTTTGTCCTGATGAAGAGATAAGACAGCGTTTTAAAGCTGATTGTCATCCAGTATATTTAAATAGCCCTGCAAATCATGAAGCAGTAAAGAAGATTGATGAAACAACTTATATAGATGAATGGGGTATAAGATGGGAAAAACCCGGTTCCAGTTTATATTATAATGCGATGGGTCATCCTTTAGCAAATTGTAGTATAGAAGATGTAAAAAACTTCAAAACACCTGATCCAGAAGATCCGCAAAAAATCGAAGGACTTCAGGAAAAAGCCAGGGATCTTTATGAAAATACAGAATACTGTCTTGTTGCCAATGGACCATTGGGAGGAACTGTTTATAGTGCCTGTCACTGGTTAATGGGATTTGAAGAGTTTTTAATGAAGATGGTCAGTGATAAAGATACTATAGAAGCATTACTGGAGAAAGTACTGGATTATCAGAAAAAACAATGGAATGTATTTTTAGACCAGGTAGGAGAATTTGTAGATGTAGCAGTTCTTGCTGATGATCTTGGTACACAATCTAACCCGATTATGAGTCCCAAGACATACCGTGATTTAATAAAACCAGTTCATAAGGAACTTGTCTCTTCTATTAAAGCAAAAGCAGATATAAAAATTGTATACCACTGTGATGGTGCTGTAGAAAAATTTATTCCTGATTTTATAGATATAGGTTTTGATGCCTGGAATCCGATTCAGGTTTCTGCTAAGGGTATGGATGATACTGCCCGCCTGAAAAAAGAATATGGTGATGATTTAACTTTTTGGGGAGCAGGTTGTGATAGTCAGGATAAACTATCAAATGGAACACCTGAAGAAATACGCCAGGAAGTAAAAAGACGGGTTAATGATCTGGCTTCCGGTGGTGGTCTGGTGTTGTCTTCTATTCACAATATACAAAAAGATGTGCCGGTTGAAAATATAGTGGCTTTTTATGATGCATTATATGAATTCGGAACTGATTTTTATCAAAATAGATAAATGGGTAATGTAAAAAGTTTTATGACAAAGTAATTCAGTTTAAGGGGGGTTGAAAATGAGTAATCTTTATAGATTTGAAAATATTGCAGGCTTTGAAGAAATTATAAATGATGATAATTCTGGTTTAAAGCATATAAATTTTAATGGTTTATATCTTGAAGCAGGAGAAGAACAGGATTTACAGCCTGAAGATAGAGAATTTGCTCTGGTATTACAGAAAGGTGACTTTACTGTTAATATTGAAGAAGGTGAGAAAGAGGTATTTTCAGGTGTAACTGCCTATAGAGAGAGTGTTTTTGACCAGTTACCGACAGTAATATATCTTCCACCGGGAAGTAAGATGAATATTAAATCTGAAAATGGTTTAGAAATGCTTGCTTATTCTGCAAAATGTGATAGTGAGAGAAAAGCTGAAATAATTGCTCCTCAGGATGTTAATGAAGTATATAGTGGTATTAAGAACTGGCGCCGCAGGGTTAGAGTTATTCTGGGACCTGAATCTGATATATCGGAAAAGCTTATTGTTGGAGAATCTGTTTCTATCCCGGGTGGCTGGATAGGTTTTCCGGCTCATAAACATGATATAGAATGTGATACAGAGTATCCTCTAGAAGAAATCTTTTCTTTTAAATTAGATGGGGCCCAGGGGGCAATGGCCTTACATCATACTTATGATACTGATAGAGATATTGAAGAACATTATTTAATAGATGATGATAATTATGCAGTTGCTATTCCTGATGGATATCATACTTCTCAGGCTATGCCAGGTTGCAGGTATTATTTACTCTGGGGACTTGCTGGTGATTGTAAGGAATATAAGTTGACTTTTGATCCTGATTTTGCCTGGTTACAGGATGCTGAAACACTGTTTGAAGAAGGAGTTGGGAAAAACCTGGGTGATGTTATGGTAGGCAAGGTTAAAACAAATTAAATTTTAAAAATCAAATTTTTTAGGAGGAATAAAAAATGGCAGAAAAAAAACAATCTTATTGGTGGCAACATAAAAGTTGGAAGGAAGTTAAAGATCATTCGGAAAAATGTGATATAGCTATATTACCACTGGGGTCTGTAGAGCAGCATGGTCATCATTTACCAACAGGTCATGATACTTTACAATTATTCCCTATGCTGGAGAGAGTAGCAGAAGAAACAGATGCAATGCTATTACCTACTCCCTGGTATGGAGCTCATCCTCATCATCACTGGAACTTTCCCGGGACAGTACCTCTGTCAAATGAAACACTGGATATGATGATCAAAGATATTGTAAGGGGAGCTTCTAAAGCCGGTTATAATAAGTTTATTGTTTTCTTTGGTCATGGACAGGCATTTGTAACTAATTATACCTGTAATGCACTGGGTAGAGAAGGATATTTTACAATTTCAGTTATGTTCCAGAGAATGGTTAGAGAAATTCATAAAGATATATTTGAAACCCCCTTCTGGCATGCAGATGAAACTGAAACTTCCATTGCATTAGCTGAATTTGCTGAGTATGTTGATATGGATCAGGCAGTAGATATGACAGCGACTTCACTACTTGGTGGAGACATGGTTGAAGGTTGTACAGATTATTGTGTATCAACTCCAGTAAGATTTGACTGTGGAACTGTTAGTGCACCCGAATATAAAGATCTCAAGAATGAAGATGGTGAATTAATTGGTGTTGTTGGTAAGCCGAGTCTTGCTTCTGCTGAAAAGGGAGAAAAATATATGGATGAAATTGTAAAGAGGACTATTAAATTGGTAAATAGAATTAAAGAAAAATATCCGGTAGGAGTAAAACCAGAGACTAATTAAGTAAAGTTAGTTAAACAAATAAGGATATATTCATAACGCCCCGAATATTCGGGGCGTTATGTTGATTAATTTACTGATATATAAGGAGTGATTTTTGTGAGTAATGGATTTCATGGTAAAATATTAA
>CAYRVO010000064.1:0-1463 GCA_964427565.1 uncultured Halanaerobiales bacterium
AATGGAAAAAACCAATATACTGGCAAATGAAAAAGTACAGATAGTTAATATTAATAATGGAGAGCGTTTTAGCACCTATGTAATACCAGGAAAAAGAAATTCAGGGGAAATATGTTTGAACGGAGCCGCTGCCAGGCTTGTTCAGGTGGATGATGAAATAATAATTATGTCCTATGTACAGATTAAAGAAGAAGAGTTAACAGACTGGGAACCTACTATTTTATTTTTTGATGAAGAAAATAATTTACTGGAGTGAGGCGTGTAAGTGTCGAACGGGAGGGTGGAAATATGAGTGACTTGAGGTTAAAATTATTAAAATTATTACATGAAAATAAAGGCCAGTATATTTCCGGGAGTAAAATGAGTACAGAACTGGGAGTAAGCAGGACTGCTATCTGGAAACATATAAAGGAATTAAAAATAAAAGGTTATGATATAGATTCCCGTTCTAATAGAGGTTATTCTTTAATTTCAGTAACTAATAAAATTGTTCCTGAAGAAATATTGCTGGGATTAAAAACAGATTATATAGGTCAGGAGATCAGTTTTTTTGAAGAAATAGATTCTACCAACAAAAAAGCAAAAATGCTGGCTGTAAAGGATGCAAAGAGAGGAACAGTTGTAATTGCCGAAAGACAGAATGGGGGGAAAGGTAGACTTGATAGAGAATGGTATTCACCACCCAATTCTGGCCTCTGGTTTTCTTTAATATTAAGGCCTGATTTCAAACCAGATAAAGCCCCTTTACTTACTGTAACAGCCTCATTAGCTGTAGTAGTAGTTCTGGAAAGATATGGTCTGGAAGTAGAAATAAAATGGCCTAATGATATACTTATAAATGGGAAAAAGGTCTGTGGTATATTATCAGAAATGAGTGCAGATATGGATAAAATAAACTATGCTATAGTAGGTATAGGAATTAATGTTAATCAGAAGGAGTTTCCTGATTATCTTCGGGAAATTGCGACTTCAATCAGAATGAATATTGGAAAAAAAATAGATAGAAATAAATTACTGCAAAAAATATTACTTTCATTTACTGGCTATTATAATATGTTATTAAAAGATGAAAATGAAAGAATTATAGATATTTGGCAGCAGAGATTAAATATAGTTAATCAGAATATTGAAATTAGCAGTAAAGGTAAATTACATAAAGGAAAAGCTGTGGGGGTTTCTAAAAAAGGAGAATTGCTAGTAAAAGAAAAAGACCGAATTATTTCATTTTGGGCCGGGGATGCTACTTTTGTAAAAGGTAAAAATAAATAAAAATAAATAAAAAATAGGAAGGATTATATTTTTTATTATAGAAATTAATAATAGAAAAAAATTAATTACTTTTGGAGGAGGTATGAAGTGCTCAAAAACAGAATTAAAATAGGGAGATAGAGTGATGCAATTTATTGCTAGACTGGAAGCACTTTCTTATTCCAAATGGGGAGTTATAGTGGAACTGTCTGATG
>CAYRVO010000064.1:1473-7040 GCA_964427565.1 uncultured Halanaerobiales bacterium
ATTTTAGTGAAAAAAACAAATTTGTTTATAGTGATTTTAATTATTGCAGCTCTAATAGTTGGAGCGATCCTGTTTTTGCAACAGGGTAAGGAAGAAGAAGAAGAACAGGTAGCAGAAAAATTTAAAGTTGCTATGGTAACTGATGTGGGAGGACTGGGTGATCAATCATTTAATGATGCTGCCTGGCGTGGTTTACAGAAAGCCGAAGAAGAAATGGGAATAAAGATTCAGGTTGTGGAATCGAGTAAAATGAATGATTATGTTCCAAATTTAAAAAGTTTAGCAGATCAAGATTATGATATGGTCTGGGCAATTGGATTTTTGATGACTGATGCTCTAAAAGAAGTTGCAGGAAATTACTCTGATACAACATTTGGAATTATTGATGCAGTAGTAGATAAAGAAAATGTAGCTTCTGTTACATTTAAAGAAGAGCAGGGTTCTTATCTTGTAGGAGTAGTAGCCGGGGAAGAAACGGAAGTTGATAAGGTTGGTTACATAGGTGGTATGGAAATGCCACTTATCAAAAAATTTGAAGCCGGTTTTAAAGCTGGTGTAAAAAAGGTTAATCCGGATGCAGAAATTTTGACAGGATATACTGGTGCTTTTGATGATCCTCAAAGTGGTAAAGAACTGGCATTTACGCAATTTAGCCAGGGTGCAGATATTATTTATCATGCTTCTGGTGCCTGTGGTATTGGTGTTATAAAGGCTGCTAAAGAGAGAGATAAATATGCAATTGGTGTAGACTCACCACAGTATCACTTAGCCCCTGAACATGTATTAACCAGTATGATTAAACGGGTTGATGTAGCTGTATATAATGAGGTTAAAGCACTGTACAATGATAAATTTGAACCCGGACATAAAACTTATGGTTTGGCTCAGGATGGTGTAGGTGTTTACAGGGAACAGGCTGAAAAAATGGTATCTGAAGATACTATGAAAAAAGTTAATAATTATAAAGAGAAAATAATAAATGGTGATATAGAAGTACCAACAAAACCTTAAGTATACAAAAATGAATATTAGCCCGGGGAATAGTTAATCTCCGGGCTTGATTTAATGTTGGGAAGGTGATAAAGATGATATTGACACTTGATGTTGGTAATACAAATACGGTTATGGGTATTTTTGAAGGAGATAAGTTGGAGAAACATTGGCGTATCTCTACTGATAAAAATAAAACTCCGGATGAATACGGGGTATTATTTAACAACTTATTTTCTTATGCTAATATTAATAGTTGTGATATAAAGAGAATATTAATTTCCAGTGTGGTTCCACAGGTTGTTTCGGTTTTGCGGGATACTGCCCGGGATTATTTTAATTTGAAACCGATTATTATTGGTCCCGGTGTAAAAACTGGTATGAATATATTAATGGATGATCCCCGGGAAGTGGGTGCAGATAGGATAGTAAATGCAGTTGGAGGGTATAATATTTATGGTGGCCCCTTAATAATTGTTGATTTTGGGACAGCAACAACTTTTTGTGCTATTTCCAGTAAAGGTGATTATATGGGTGGAGCTATTGCTCCCGGTATTAATGTTTCTACTGAGGCACTAATTGGTTATGCTGCTAAATTACCCCGGATAGAACTCGAATGTCCTGATTCAGTTATAGGTAAGAATACAGTAATGGCAATGCAGGCAGGAATTATCTATGGTTTTGTAGGACAGGTAGAGGCACTGGTGAATAAATTTAAAAAAGAATTCTCAGTTGATGTTCAGGTTATTGCTACAGGGGGTCTTGTTGATTTAATTGCTGATCAAACTGAGGTAATAGATATTGTTGAACCTTTTTTAACATTAAAGGGTTTATATTATATTGCTCAATTAAATTCCTAAATGTAGTATATGAGGTGGTTATATTTTGTTTATTGATAATATAAATATAGATATTCCCGTGATACTTGCTCCTATGGCGGGAATTACAGATTATCCCGTCCGTAAAATTGCCCGGGATATGGGCTGTCAGCTATTGTATACAGAAATGGTTAGCAGTAAAGGTCTTATATATGGGAATTCACGTACAGAAGATTTAATTGACTTTAAGGAAGATAGAAAGGGATTAATTGCGGTCCAAATTTTTGGAGAAAAAGCAGAATCTATGTTAGCAGCAGCAAAAATTGTAACCGAAAAATTTGCTCCTGATATTATAGATATAAATATGGGTTGTCCAGCCCCCAAGGTCACTAAAAATGGAGCGGGTGTGGCACTAATGAAAGACCCAGAAATGGTAGGGAAAACAATAAATTCAATTGTTAATGCAATTCAGTTACCAGTAACTGTAAAGATAAGAAAGGGCTGGAATGAAAAACAAATAAATGCTTTGCAAATAGCAAAAATTGCTGAAAAAAATGGAGCATCTGCTATAGCAGTCCATGGTAGGACGGGTAATCAGTTTTATAGTGGTCAAGCTGATTGGGATATAATAAAAAATATAAAGGGGGAAGTTTCTATACCGGTAATAGGAAATGGAGATATTTATACACCCCAGGATGCAGAAAATATGATAAATGAAACAGGTTGTGATGCAGTAATGATTGGTCGCGGAGCCCGGGGTAATCCCTGGTTATTAAAGAGGTGTATTTATTATCTGACCACAGGGGAACTTATATCTGAACCTGGTTACAGGGAAAAAATAGAAATGGCAATAGATCATCTGGAATTAGCCGTAGAATATTATGGAGAAAAATATGCTATTCCCCGAATGAGGAAACATATAACATGGTATTTAAAGGGCATTCCTTATTCAGCAGCAGTGAAAGATAAAATAAACAAATTTTACAGATTGGACCGGGTAAAGGAGGAATTATTTAATTATAAACGACAAATTGCAGATAATATTACAGTAAATTCATAATTATTTTACCAGCACGATCCATGGCATGAGGCCCGAGTAAAAGTATCAAGTCCCCCTTTTTCTTATTTTCAAGCACGGTTTTCAGTGCAGGTTTTAGTTTGCGGAAATGAGTAAATTTGATATTATTATTATTTAAAACCTGCAAAAAAATTTTTTCTTCTTTATTTTTGACTTTATCAATTTCTTTAACTAGCTCACTACAATTAGTTGTATATAAATTATAATTTTTTAATAAAGGTAACCAGCAACTTATTTTCTGGGCGTTTATTCTATTTATTTTTACACTTCTGTTTCCTCTGAGAGAATTTATAATATGAAGATTATTATAATCAAGATTTCGGACTGTTTTAAAAACTGCTTCATAGCTGCCGGGATTATGGGCACAATCATCAATTATCGTAAACTCCCTGTTATAAATTACCTGTAACCGTCTCCATACTCCTTCATATTTTTCAAAAAATTTTTGTATAAGAGAGGGACTTAAACCATAATATAAACCAATGGTGATGGCAATCAGGGCATTATATATATTATGTTTTCCTGGCAAATGCATTTTTATATGAAAATTACAGGGAGGGATGACCCCCTGTTTTCCATATAATGACCTATTTAATTTATAATTAAAATTTGTTGTAATATTTTTAGTTGAGATATTTATTGCTTTTATGGGTATTTTACCTTTAAGGCCGTAATTCATCTGTTTTTCAGCGATATTAGTAAAAGTTTTTAAATATTGATCATCATTATTAATAAGTATTAAAACATTGCTATTGTTTTCTGATAAAAATTTCTTTTTTACATTTATATAATCTTTAAAATCAGAGTGAAGATTAAAATGGTCACTTGTTATATTTGTCCCTATTTTAACTTTAAAACTTGTTGATTCAATCCTTTTTAATTTTATTCCATGGGATGAAACTTCCATACAGGCATATTTCAAATTATTATTTATCATTTGGCTCAGTAATTTTTGTAGTAAATCTGCCTGAGGTGTGGTAAGATTACCAGGTTTTGTTTTTTCTCCTGTATCGACTTTTACAGTACCAATTAAACCACATTGTTTTTTTCTGTAATTCAATAGATCATATATTAGATGAGTTGTAGTTGTTTTTCCATTGGTACCTGTAACACCGATAAGATTAATTTTTTCAGCTGGCATATTATAAAATTCTGCTGCCAATCTTCCCAAAACTGCACGACTGTCATCAACCTGGATTATAGGAATGTTCTTGGATTCAATAGGTTTTTCTGTAAAAATAACACTGGCTCCTTTAGCAATTGCTTCTTTAATATATTTATTTCCATCTTCTTTAAAACCGGTAATAGCAATAAAAGCATAACCAGGCTTTACTTTCCGTGAATCACAGGTTATTCCTTTTAACACGGGAATTTTTGAGTGTTGTAAACTATTTATCATTTATATAGAACCCCCGGCCTTTTTAATTTATTATTATGCCGAATATCCTTTATTTATTCTGGTTAATATTATATATCATATACTTGCATAATATAGAAAAAAGTGGTAAAATATATATGTTTCAATATTTCATATTAGTAAAGAAATATAAAGTTCGGCTTATTTTCCTGCTTATTAAGAATTTTTTGAAAGGAGGGTAAATAGTTATTGAGGAAAGTACTTAGTATTAGTCTTGGCTCTAGTAGGAGAGATCACAGGGTAAAAACTACTATTTTAGGAGAAGATTTTATAATAGAGAGAAGAGGTACAGACGGTAATAAAAAAAAGGCCGCACATCTTTTTTCGAAATTTGATGGTAAGTATGATGCTTTTGGGCTTGGTGGAATAGATCTTTATATATGGTCAGCAGGAAGATGTTATACTTTTAAAGATGCTCGGAAATTAATCAAAAATGTGCAGCAAACACCTGTTGTTGATGGTAGTGGTCTTAAAAACACTTTAGAAAGAAGAGTAATAAATTATTTGAATGAGAATTCAGTTATACCTATTTGTGATCAAAAAGTATTAATGGTTTCTGCTCTTGATAGATTTGGAATGGCTGAAACATTTTCGAAATTAGATGCCAATTTAACTCTGGGTGATTTAATCTTTGGTTTAAAAATACCTATTGCTATTAATTCTGTTAAGACTCTTGATATAATAGCAAGAATTGTTGCCCCTATAATAACTAAATTACCCTTTGAACTGATTTATCCTACTGGTGAAAAGCAGGATAAAGTACTACATGATAAATACAATAAATACTATGATAATGCTGATATTATAGCGGGTGATTTTCACTATATCAGAAGCTATATGCCTGAAGATATGAGTGGTAAAATAATTATTACTAATACTGTTACTGAAGATAATATAAAGGATTTAAAAAAAAGAGGTCTTAAGATACTGATAACTACTACTCCGGAATTAAAAGGTCGTTCATTTGGTACGAATGTAATGGAAGGAGTACTTGTTGCCCTTGCCGGTAAAAAGAATTTAAAAGTCTCTGATTATAATAAATTGCTGGATAAATTAAATTTTGCTCCCCGAATTATTAGATTTAATTAGAAAGGGATAAACATGGATAAGTTTGCTTTTATCATTCATCCGCTGGAACTTAGTGATTATACAAGAAAATTTCCCTGGATGAAATTTTTACCGAAATTTATACTGGCAGAAATAGCAAAACATATACCTTCTTTTCGGGTTTCACATATAACAGGTATAAAATCTAAAACGGGAA
>CAYRVO010000065.1:0-6957 GCA_964427565.1 uncultured Halanaerobiales bacterium
TATATTGCCTGGTCAACTGCCAATAGAAGTGCGCTTATAAGAATACCTGCTGCCCGTGGTAACGGTACCAGGGTTGAACTAAGAAATCCAGATCCTACTGCAAATCCTTACCTGGCTATTGCTGTCATGTTAAAAGCAGGACTTGATGGTATTAAAAATAAAATTAAACCTCCTAAAGAAGTAATAGAAAATATTTATGATATTCCAGCTGAAAACAAAAAACAAATGGGAATCCTTAGTTTACCAGGTAATATAATAGAAGCTATAGATTTACTAATGGATAATCAGGTTATTAAGTCTGCCCTGGGTGAACATGTCCTAAACCATTTTGTTGAAGCCAAAAAAATTAACTGGCTTGATTACAAAACACAGGTACACCCCTGGGAACTAGATAATTATTTAACCATGTTTTAAAGAAATTAATTTGAGAAGGAACATGGAGCTATTTCTTATCCTGACTTCTTATCAAATACATCGGCATGAAAAGGAATATAAGGCAGAAATTGTGATTTATAAAAATCTAAACTTAAACCAACTTGCAATTCACCACTTAAAATAATTTTCACTATTTACTTGTAAGCACAATTTTTTTATGTTATACTTATAAAAATTATATTAAAAGCTAAGAAGGGAACTAAGCCATCCCTGAGCTGAATTCTGAAAGGTTTAATTACCAATTAAGAATATCCGGTGGAACCGTTATCAACAATGAGTATAATAAAACATTTGTACTCACTGAGGCTATTTTGTTTATATTAAATAGTAAAAGCTGGGTGGTAACGCGTTTTCAGACGCCCCTGTAGGGAAAATACAGGGGCGTCTTTTTATTATGAATTATACTAGAGGAGGGACTAGCTTGAAAAATTTATTTGCAAACAGATTAAAAAGTATGGAGAATGGAGAACTTGCTGACTTAATGAGATTAATTGGACGTGATGACATAATATCTTTTGCTGGAGGTATACCTTGTCCGGATGTTTTTCCTACCCGGAAATTAGAGGAAATAACTAATAATTTATTAACAAAAAACGGAGAAAACATTTTTCAGTATAGTAGTGTAGAAGGAAACAAACCATTAAAAGAGGATATCGCTAATTATTTGAAAAAACGGGGCTTAAATACAAATTCAGAAGAGTTAATTATTACAAGTGGTTCTCAACAGGCTCTTGATTTAATCAGTAAAATTTTTATAAATACAGGTGATAAAGTAATTGTAGAAAAACCGGGTTATGTTGGTGGTATTGGTGCTATTAAAAGTTATGAAGCCGATATTATATCAATTAAAATGGAAGCAGATGGTATAAATATTACAGAACTGGAAAGGAACTTAGAAGATTTATATAAAAATGGAGAAATGATTAAATTTATTTATCTTGTTCCGGATTATTCCAATCCATCAGGAGCAAGATTATCACTTGCAAAACGCAAGAAAGTCCTGAAACTGGCCGAAAAATATAATTTTTATATAATTGAAGATACACCTTACAGTGAATTAAATTACTATGATAAAAGGCTGGATTTCATAAAAAAATATGACTCCAGTAATCGAGTCATATTTTTAGGTAGTTTTTCTAAGTTTTTTGTTCCCGGTTTAAGGATCGGCTGGATATGTGCACCGGAAAAATTGATAAATCTTTTTAGCCGGGCTAAACAAAATACTGATCTGGCATCAAGTACTATAGGTCAGCATATTCTTCATTCTGCTTTTCAAAGAAACTTAATTGAAGAACAAATAGAAAATGTATTGCCTTTTTATAAAAAAAGATTGGAAACAATGGCTCAGGCCCTGAATAAATATTTTCCAGATAATACTTCCTGGAATAAACCACGGGGCGGATTTTTCTTCTGGGTCAAACTACCTGAAAATATAAAAAGCCGTCAATTGCTACAGAAAGCAATTGAAAATAAAGTGGCCTTTGTCACAGGAAGTTCTTTCTTTGTCAAAGAAGAAAATGGAAATAATTATATGCGCCTATCTTTCTGTAATGACCACCCCGATGATATTGACAGAGGACTTGAAACTCTTGGCAGCTTGATCCAGTAAACCTTTTTATGCAAGTTATTGTCTTCAGCAAGTATACTATTTTAAGTAAGGTAGAGTTTTCTTTGATGGTTTGCGCTGAATAACTAAGCTAAATAACAGAATCATTGTCAAATTAATAAGCATATAATTTACCATAGGGGCGGCTGGAAACTGGAGATAGTCGGGAAAAATAGGCATCCATTATTTTATTGATATTTAGATTAAATTCCCGACAATAAGGAATTAAAAGGGCTCTCAATTCCTTACGGTCTTTTCTATCTACTTCCGTTACTTCAACTTCCAGCCCCACCTGATAATCGTCAATTTTATCCCTTATATAGATAACTCCCCCATGCATACCAGCACCTATAAAATTACCAGCTATTTTTTCTTCAGTTTTCCAATAATTGTCTAAACCCAGAACGACTATCCTCCCCCCTGCCATATATTCTCCAAGAAAATCACCTGCAGTACCCCCTATAATTATCACTGGCTGCCTTTCCTTATATCCTTTCATATGAATTCCAGCCCTGTAGCCAACACTACCTTTAATATATATACTACCACCCCGCATTGAATAACCAAGAATATCACGGGCATCTCCATTAACTACTAGATTACCTCCTCCCATTGTATTACCAACTACATCCTGAACATTCCCTTTTACATGTATTTCCACTTTGCGGGCAAATGCAGCCATATCGTTTCCAGGAATACCATTAATAATTATTTTTACATTTTCTTTTATACCATCTCCAATATAACGCTGACCCCGGACATTATTCAAAATAATTTCTTTTTCTCCCTGTTTGATTAACTCTTTGATATTTTTATTTAAATCTCTATAATGTATTCCTTGAGCATTAACTACAGTCATAAGCTACCTCCTTATACAAATTTTTTGCCCGAAATTGTCTTGAAAAAAATAGATAGCCGAATTTATCATCCAGTATTTTATCTTTCATCTCACTTATATCTAATTGTTCTTTAATTAAAGCTGTTAAAATACCGGCTCTGCTCCCGGAATTTATTAATATATAGCCAATTAATTTATTATCCCTGACAATAATTTTTTTATAAGATTTTTCACTTTTCTTTTGATAAATTTCACAATTATGATCTATATTACTGGCTGGATTAATAATACCTGCTGTAATTATTGATAAACCAAAAAAACTTATTGAATTACGGGCAAAGCCTACCTTATAACTCTTATTAACTCCGGACATATTCTGACCTGCTGTAAAACCCTGACTATATGCAACAGGCCAGATAGGCACTATATTATTATTTCCAGACAATATATCACAACTTTCACAAACATCACCAGCAGTATAAATATCATCAATATTTGTTTTCATATGTTCATCTGCAAGAATACCTTTATTTGTTTTTATTGGGGTGTCTTTAACAGGAGATATATTGGGTTTAACTCCAATTGCTATTATTCCCAAATCACAATTAATTTCCACTCCAGATTTCAGTTTTACACCTTTTATATTTTCTTCACCAATAAACTCTGTAATAGTATCCTGTAAACAAAATTTTATACCTTTCCTTTGTAAATGATCTTTAACTATTTCCGCTGATCTTTCATCAAGTATAGAACTTAAAACCCTAGCAGCTAATTCTACCACATATACTTCCAGACCCTTTTTGACAAGAGCCTCAGCAACTTTTAAGCCAATTAGGCCTGCTCCTAAAATAACAACCTTATTAGATTTAACACTATTTATCTGTTTACTGATTCTTTTAGCATCATTCAACTTTAAAAAAGTATATATATTATTTTTACGACTACCTTTAATCGGAGGTATAATCGGTTTACCTCCCGTAGCTATAAGTAACTTATCATAGTTTATCTTGTTTGAATCTTCCAGGTTAAGCTCATTGTTACTACAGTTAATCCCTTTTACTTTTTTAGCAAGTATACAATTTATATTGTTTTGTAAATAAAAATCTTGAGAACGATATTGCATTTTTTTAAGATCTACTTCATCTGCTAAATAGTATGAAATCAGAGGCCTTGAATAACTATTATAGGGTTCATCAGAAATTATTGTTATATTACCCTGTTTATCTTGTTTACGTATTCCCTCAGCACCAGCTATACCAGCTACAGAGTTACCTATTATCACATACTCCATACTAATCCTCCTCTTCTATTTCAGTATAAACAAGGGCTCCATTGGGACAGTTGGCAACACAAGCCGGTTCCCCACTCTCCACACATAGATCACACTTGGCTATTATACTGTGATCATATTGATCTTTCTGGATAGCACCATAGGGACACTCCATAATACATGTCCAGCATCCTACACACTTTTCGGCATCATGTATTACTACACCACTATCCTTATCTTTTTGTAAAGCACCGGTTATACAGGCCTGTACACAGGGAGCATCATCACAATGCCTGCACTGTAAAGCAAAAGAAATTTCGGAATCTGATTCTATAATAATAGCGGGTGTTATTTCCTCATTTTTATGGGCTTTAACTATATCTTTCGATTTTGAATGTTCAGTAACACAATATACCTCACAGAGCCTGCATCCAAGACAGTATTCTTCTCGAGCATAAATTTTTTTCATTAACTGCTCCCTCCTTTATTCTCCGGCATGTTTAATACCAAGCACATCTAATTCTTTTTCTGTTAAATCAATTCCCCGGAGCATTAAACGATTACCCCTTAAACTCTCAATAGCATTTATTCCCATACCACCCAGCATTTCTTTGATTTCCAGAGCCCAACCTCTAAGCAAATTATTAAGTCTCTCAACACCAATTTCCGGATTTAAACGCTTGACCAATTCTGGTTTTTGGGTGGCAATCCCCCAGTTACATTTACCTGTATAACACTTCTGACACATATGACAGCCCATAGCTATCAGGGCAGCAGAAGCTATATAAACTGCATCAGCCCCCAGTGCAATAGCCTTAATAATATCGGCACTATTCCTGACAGTTCCACCAATAACCAGTGATACTTTATTACGCAGTCTTTCCTGACGCAAACGATCATCAACAGCCGCCAGTGCCAGTTCTATGGGAATACCAACATTATCTCTAATCATTGTAGGAGCAGCTCCGGTACCACCCCTATAACCATCAATTGCAATAATATCAGCACCTGCTGTCGCTATTCCGGTTGCTATAGCAGCAACATTATGTACAGCTGATATTTTTACTGCTACAGGTTTCTTATAATCAGTAGCCTCTTTTAAGGCATAAATCAATTGCCGTAAATCCTCAATTGAATAAATATCATGATGAGGTGCTGGTGATAAAGCATCAGTACCCTCGGGAATCATCCGTGTTCTGGAAACATCTTCTTTTACTTTTTCCCCGGGTAAATGACCACCTATCCCCGGTTTAGCTCCCTGACCAATCTTTATTTCTATAGCAGCACCAGCATTAAGATAATCATGGTGAACTCCAAAACGTCCGGAAGCAACCTGCACTATTGTATTATCTTTATATTTATATAAATCTTCATGTAAACCACCTTCACCCGTATTATACATAATACCATTTTTAAGAGCTGCATTTGCAAGCGATTTACAGGCATTTAGACTAATTGAACCAAACGACATGGCTGAAAACATTACAGGAATTTCCAGTTCAAGCTGAGGCGGAATATCTTTCATTTCACCATTTTTACTGAACTGTATTTTGTCAGGTTTTCTCCCCAGAAATGTTTTTAATTCTATCGGTTCCCGCAAAGGATCAATAGATGGATTAGTTACCTGACTGGCATTAAGCAAAATATGATCCCAGTAAATTTTCTTTTCTGCAGGATTACCCATACCTGTTAGAAGTACCCCACCACTTTCAGCCTGTCTGTAAATATTATCTATAGTTTCAGCAGTCCAGTTACTATTACTTTTATATTCAAGGGGATATTTTTTTATATGAATGGCATCTGTAGGGCACAGGGTAACACAACGCTGGCAATTTACACACAGTTTATTATCACTCAGCATCTTATCCACATCTTGATCATAATAATGACATTCATTGGCACACTGTCTCTCACATACCTGACAATTAATACATCTATCATAATCCCTTTCAACTACAAATTCTGGATTTTTCATACTCAAGCTCATCTCTATTCACTTCCCCCTGCAAATTATTATAATCGGTTTTAAGCCTGCCAATTACTGCTTCTCCTCCACCTGGGGACCAGACTTTTTGTGGCTGTGAACAAACTTCCCTTATAGCTGCTTCTTCACTGGCTACATAAATTCTATTTCTATTTTCTGCTACAACAAGAGGTCTTAATTTAATTCTGTCATTAAGGGCAATAAAACCATCACTGTGTCCTAAAATAATAGAAAAGGGACCATTTAACAGGGTTGAACTATAAACAGTTCTAATTGTTTTAACTATTTTTTTCTCTCTTTCTCCCATCCGTTCTACTTCACTCCAGAGTGGAGAAGCTACTGCTTTAATTACCATCTCTAAAGGTAATTTATGTTTACGCAAAAGTAAATCAAAAAGATAAGTTATCACTTCTGTATCAGTCATCATAGTACATTTATAATCATACATCTCTATAAATCTCTTATTAGCCCCATAGGAAGAAATTTCACCATTATGAACAATCGACCAGTCCAGTAGTGTAAAGGGATGAGCACCACCCCACCATCCAGGAGTATTGGTAGGAAACCTACCATGTGCTGTCCATAGATAACCCTGATAACTATCTAGCTGATAAAACTCAGCAATTTCCTCCGGATAACCTACACCTTTAAACACACCCATATTTTTGCCACTTGAAAATAAATATACATCTTCAATCTCATTATTAATTCGCATTACAAAATGTACTGTATAGTCTTTCTCATTATATTTTGAATTTATTAATCTGTTAGAGTCGGGTATACAAAAATACCTCCATATTAAAGGTGGGTCTTCTATTCCACTT
>CAYRVO010000066.1:0-6848 GCA_964427565.1 uncultured Halanaerobiales bacterium
TAGATCTTTCTTTAGTAGATTACTATATCCTAAGTCATGGACACTGGGATCATGGCGATGGACTTGCATATTTAAAAGAAAAGAAAAAATTAATATGTCATCCAAGTGCATTTATAAAAAGATATAGAAAAACAGGTGGCTATATTGGATTATCCTTTGATATTGAAGAAGCTAAAGAAAAATTTGAACTTTGTTTAACCCGTGAGCCTTATATGATTTCTGAAAATATTATCTTTTTAGGTAATATACCAAGAAATACTGAGTTCGAATCTCAAAAAACTAATTTTGTAAAAGAAGATGGAAGTGAAGATTTTGTAATTGATGATTCTGCTCTCGCAATTAAATCAGAAAAAGGACTTATTGTTATAAGTGGTTGTGCACACGCAGGTATATGTAACACAATTGAATATGCCAGAAAGGTTAGCAAGGTTGACAAAGTTTATGCTGTTTTAGGTGGTTTTCATCTTAAGGGAAATGATGATTTAACAACAAAAACCATAAAATATTTAAAAAAATTGAATATTGATATTTTAAGACCGAGTCATTGTACTCAATTTCCTGCATTAGCAGAATTTTATAATAACTTTAATAGTAAACCGTTACTTGCTGGAGCAGAAATAAATATATAATCTAATTATCGTTAAACAAAATGAACAAAATTGAAAATTGATGAACATTATGTTCTTAATCTTTAAAAAAAGTTTATTTTAGCTTATAGTATTATTAGATATAATTTTCATACAATTTTTTATTTTTTGGAGGTGATAGGAAAAAATTATATCATAGTAAATATTTTATAATAAATCATAATTAAAATTAGGAGGATTTACATGAGAAAAAAATTATTAATTATTACTTTAATATTATCATTAACCGTTGTATTTTTTGCCAGTAGTGCATTTGCTGAATATCCAGAAAAACCATTAAATTATATAGTTTGTTTTAACCCAGGTGGCGAATCTGATATAACCGCAAGAACTCAACAAAAATTCTTAGAAGAAGTGCTAGGTGTTGATGTTGTGATAAGTTATAAAATTGGTGGTGGTGGAGCAGTTGGATTTTCAGAACTTGTAAAAGCAAATCCAAATGGTTATACAGTTTCTGGATATAATTTAACAAATATTATTCTCCAACCACTAGCAAGAGAAAATCCTGGTTATGAAACAAAGCAAATTAAACCTATTTATACATTTGAATTTACTCCAGATATACTTGCAGTAAGAAAAGATAGCGACATAAAAACTTTAGATGATTTTGTAAAGTATGCTAAAGAACATCCAGGTGCAATTACTGTTGGTGGAAGTGGAACTTATACTCCAAATCATCTTGGTGCTTTAGAATTTGATAAAGAAGCCGGTATAAAAACAACTTATATTCCATTTACAGGTTCAGGAGAAGCTGTACCTTCATTTCTTGGTGGGCATGTAACAGCACTTATGACTTATACCAGTATGGGTGTCCAATATAGAGAAGAAATGAGAATCCTTGCTGTAGCAGCAGAAGAAAGGGTTTCCTATTTACCTAATGTTCCTACATTTAAAGAACTTGGCTATAATTATGTAGAAGGACAATACCGTGGTCTTGCTGCTCCTCCTGATATGCCTAAAGATAAAGTAGACATTTTAGCAGAAGCTTGCCGTGAAGTTAATCAAATTCCTGAATTTCAAGCTAAAATGGAAGAAATGGGATTTGAATTGGTAGATTATGGACCGGAAAAATCCACTAAACTTATAGATGAAAAGATTGATTTTTATAAAAGTATATTGGAAGATTTAGGTATAATTTAAGATAAAATCAATATGCGGTACTTAAGTTTTGGTACCGCATATTTTAAGATTATAGAAAGGGGTAATAAATTTGCTATATACTGTTTTAACTTCCTTTGCAGCAATTTTTACTATAAAAAATATTCTGTTTATGATTTTCGGAGTAACAGCCGGTATGATTGCAGGTGGTTTACCAGGACTAACTGCAACTATGTCAGTCGCATTAATTGTACCTTTTACCTTTACAATGGATCCTATAACTGGTCTGGTAACAATTGGTGCTATTTACTGTGGTGCTGTTTTTGGTGGTGCTTTTTCTGCAATACTAGTTAATACACCGGGAACACCTTCATCAATAGGTACAACTTTTGATGGCTATCCAATGACCAAACAGGGAAAAGGCCAGGAAGCAGTATTTACAGCAACTTTTGCTTCAGCAGGAGGAGGACTTATAGGAACAGTTATATTAATATTTTTATCTGTTCCTCTTTCTAGAGTAGCACTTAAATTTGGCTCACCAGAATATTTTTGGATAAGCATTTTTGGATTAACAATAATTGCAAGTCTTGCTTCTAAATCTGTTTTGAAAGGATTTGCCGGAGGACTTTTTGGACTTTTAATTAGTATGGTAGGTGTAGCTCCAATTGGTGGAGATGTAAGATTCACACTGGGAATGCCTTCTTTTCAGGGAGGTATACAACTTATTTCTATTTTAATAGGTTTCTTTTGTATTCCTGAAATGCTTAAAATGGCCGGTAATCTAAAAAAACATAAAATGAAAACAGTTGAAATGCAATCAGGAATTGATGTATTTAAAAAATCATTTATGAATGTTTTCAAGAAACCCGTTAATTTTATAAGATCTTCAATTATTGGAGCATTTGTAGGTGTAATTCCAGGGGCAGGAGGTAATATAGCTAATTTAGTTGCATACAATGAAGCACATAGATCATCAAGTAATCCAGAAAGCTTTGGTAAAGGTAATCCGGAAGGAGTTGTTGCTACAGAAGCTGCTAATAATGCTACTGTAGAAGGTAGTGTTGTACCCTTACTTACACTTGGTATTCCCGGTGCTCCTCCTGATGCTATTATATATGGTGCTCTGATGTTACAGGGACTTAGACCAGGACCCGAATTGTTCTCAGGACCAAATGCTAAAATAACATATGCTTTTATGTTATCATTTTTTATAGCTAACCTTCTAATGTTTGTTGTTGGTATTCTAGGAGGAAAAGCAATTAATAAAATTGTAACTAGTGTTGGTCATAAATATCTAGTACCATCTATTATTTTCATGACCATTCTTGGTTCTTATGCAATCAGAAATAATATTATGGATGTTATTGTTATGCTTGTTGGTGGATTTATAGGATATCTATTTAAGGAACTTAATTTTCATCCTGGACCTGTTGTATTGGGTTTGATACTGGGACCTATTGCCGAAAAGGGACTTGTCAGAGGATATCTCATGGGGCAGGCACTACCAGTTCCCTGGATGATATTCTTTACCAGACCAATTTCAATTATTTTGATTGTACTAACTCTATTTTCCGTAATATGGCCTTTTATAAAAAATAAAAGAGATGCTAAGAACGAGAGGGGGGCAGCTTAATGAAACGCGGTAACACAGATCTTATAGGTGGAATAATAATGTTGTTCTCTGGAATATTCTTCTGGTTACAGATGGGTCACTTTACCAAGTTTGGCCTTTTATTTCCTAGAGCTATTATTATATTGATAATTATTTCCGGTATTGCCCTCTTGATTAAATCTAAAGTTAATCCTTCCTATGGAGAAAATATATTTGTAGAAGATGATATGCCACGGATGATACTTATAGCTATTATATGTCTTATCTGGGTATTATTTATGAAAAGAATAGGATTTATAGTTACCAGCTTTTTTGCCCTTGGACTTTCATTCTGGGTTTTAAAGGATAATAGAAATTTAAAAACATTTTTATCTTCCTTTATACTAGCTGCGTGTGAAGTTATTGCCTTCTATTATATATTTGCTAAATTATTATATGTACCACTTCCTGAAGGCATATTATTTTAACCTTAAAGGCTGGATTAAAATCCAGCCTTTAATTGATTTCAGGAAGGAGTTGTCAATTTATGATAAAAATATTTTTAATGAGTCTACTGAAAATAAGTATTGTTTTTACTTTTTTCTTATTTATATATATAATTTTATCTATGGTAAAATATATTTTTATAGATAATAATCAATCAGATAATAAAATTAATGAGTATAAAGACCAAGAAGAAGATATAGTAGTTATTATGACAGCAATAAAATACTTTTGTCCTGAGGATATAGGAAATAAACAAATTATAATAAGAAAACTGGGGCGATTAAAACATGAAGAGATATATAGTACAGATAAATAATAATAAATATGAAGTTTTTATAAAAGAACCGGAAGAAGAAATAAGTAATAATTTTAATAATACCCCAGTTAAAACAAATCAAGAAACTGATATTAAAGAACAGGAATCTGTATCTGCTGAAAACAATACAGATATTAATAAAAGCCAGAATAATAATTCTTCAGTCTCCGATCCTGATTTTACAGCTAATAATATAACAGTAAATACACCTATATCCGCTAAAATTTTATCTATAAATAAAAATAATGGAGATAAAGTAGAAAAAGATGAGGTAATAATCACCCTGAAAGTCATGAAAATGGAAACAGATATCAGGGCCCCTGTAAACGGTAAAATTACTGATATAACATTTAATATTGGCGATAAGTGTAAACGTAATGATAAACTGGCCAGTATTGTTACCAGCCAATAAAGGTTGCAGTATAATGTTATCAAAATTGGCAGTTGGAAGAAGATAGGGGGAATAATATATGGTAAAATTAACTGAAACAATACTTCGTGATGGTCAGCAATCTTTGATTGCTACAAGAATGAAGATAGAAGATATATTACCTGCACTGGAAAAATTAGATAATCTAGGATATCACTCTCTTGAAATATGGGGTGGAGCTACTTTTGATAGCTGTCTTAGATATTTAGATGAAGATCCCTGGAAAAGACTGAGTAAAATAAATATGCAAATTAAAAATACAAAACTACAGATGTTATTAAGGGGACAAAATATATTGGGCTATAAACATTCCCCTGATGATGTTCTTGAAAAATTTATTGAATGTTCAATAAATAATGGTATAGATATAATCAGAATATTTGATGCCCTCAATGATGTACGAAACATGAAAAAAGCAATCGAATTTACAAAGAAATATGGTGCTCATGCCCAGGGAACAATTGTTTATACAACGAGCCCTATACATAATATAGAAAATTATCTTGAAGTTGCAAAATCTTTAGAGAATATTGGTGCAGATTCACTCTGTGTAAAAGATACAGCAGGTTTATTAACACCTTTTAAGTCCTATTCTTTAATCAAAAGATTAAAAAAAGAATTGCAAATCCCCATTCAGCTTCACAGCCATAATACTAGTGGTATGGCATTTATGAGCTATTTAAAGGCTATTGAAGCAGGTGTGGATATTATTGATACAGCTATTTCACCACTCAGTTCCGGTACTTCACAGCCGACAACGGAGACAATGCTTGCATCCCTGTCTGGTACAGATTATGATCCAGGTATTAATCGAAAAAAAGTGAATGAACTGGGAGCCTATTTCCGGGAAATAAGAAATAAGTATAGTAATTATCTGGGATCATTTGAAGTAGATCCCCGGGTTATTACCTATCAACTGCCCGGTAACATGCTTTCAAACTTAAAAAAACAGCTTAAAGAACAGGGAATTATTGACAAATATAATGATCTACTTAAAGAAGTACCGCAAGTAAGAAAAGAGTTAGGGTACCCCCCACTTGTAACACCTACAAGTCAAATTGTAGGAACACAGTCATTATTCAATGTGATTTCAAAAACAAGATATAGTCTCATAGCAAATGAAATTAAGGAATATGTAAAGGGAATGTATGGTAGGCCACCCGGTATAATTGATATTAATATTAAGAAAAAGATACTTACTAATACAGAAATAATTACCGATAGACCAGCTGATATACTGGACAAAAAATTTGAAAAAACAATGGATAAGATAAAGAATATTGCTTCTAAAGAAGAAGATGTATTATCTTATATATTATTTCCTGAAGTTGCAGAAAAGTTTCTACAAAAACATTATTGATATTGCAAATAACGCCTATATATGGTAAAATATTATTGTATATAATATTTTTTCATAAGAATAATAAAACTAAATTAAAAACAAGGGGGAATGCTAAATGTTAAAAGTCGGTGAAGCTGTTCCTGATTTTTCTGCAATGGCTTTCCATGATGGGAAATTTAAGAAAGTCAGTTTAAGTGATTTTGCAGATCAATGGCGAGTAATATGTTTCTATCCTGGAGACTTTACCTTCGTCTGACCAACTGAATTGTCGGCAGTTGCCGTCAAGTATGATGTTCTTAAGGATCTGGGAGTAGAAGTTTTAGCCATAAGTACAAATAGTCACCAGGTACATAAAATGTGGCAGGAAGCTGAACTATCTAAAATGGTAGAAGGTGGAATTCCTTATCCTATGCTTTCTGATACAAATGGAAAAATAGGTAAACTATATGGTGTTTATAATGAAGAAGCAGGTGTAAATGTAAGAGGCCGATTTTTAATTGATCCTGATGGAAATTTACAGGCTATGGAAGTCCTTTCTCCTCCAGTTGGTCGTAATTTTTCAGAACTTATTAGACAGATAAAAGCATTCCAGCATGTCCGTGAAACCGGTGAAGCAACTCCTGCTGGCTGGACTCCGGGCAAAAAAACATTAAAACCAGGAGCAGATCTTGTTGGTAAGGTATGGCAAGAATGGAATCCAGTTGATAATGATAGTTAAATAATTTTATAAGATAAATCTTTAGTTTTATATAGATAAATATTTTGACCATAACCGGCTGCTTATTAGGGGTCGGTTTTTTTATTTTTGATAAAGTTAAATGTAAATATTATTGTTAATTGGAATTATTATCTATTTTATGTATTTTTTTTGACATATGATCAAATTAGTGATATTATTATAGAAATTATTTATACAT
>CAYRVO010000067.1:0-4356 GCA_964427565.1 uncultured Halanaerobiales bacterium
TCCCGTGTTCTGTTAAAAAATAATTTTTTCAATCTTCACCCCCCTAAATTATATGAATATTCATGACAAATAAGAACGTCACCCCTTAATATATATCAAGGGGTGATTTAAATTTATGAATAATTTTTAAATATTATGCACTAATTTTTTTGAAATATTTAAGCTCTCTGTCAAATGTTGTGTTCATTGTTCAAGATTAAATGCATCATGTAATACCCTTACTGCCTTTTTTGCTCTATTCTGCTTAATAAGACATGATATTTTAATATCAGATGTAGTTATCATCTGAATATTTATATCTGCTTCTCCCAGAGTGGCGAACATTTTAGCTGCAATACCATGGGTAGATATCATTCCGGCTCCAACTATAGATACTTTTGCTACATCCTCATTTATATTATAATTACCAGCTCCTAATTCTTTAACAACTCTGGCTAAAATCGTTTTACTTTTTACTACATCTTTTTCATTAATTGTAAATGTAATATCATTTAAATTATTATATTGTAAATTTTGAATGATCATATCTACATTTATTTCATTTTGAGCCAGCTTTGAAAATAATTTTCCTGCCATGCCTGGTTGATCAGGAACTTTCTGAATAGTTACCTTGATTTCATGTTCATCCTGTGTAACCCCGGCCACATTCTTCTTTTTTTCCATTTCTTCCACTCCTTTTACAATAGTACCTTTTTTATAATTAAAGCTAGAAGCAATATATAATTGTAAGTTATATGTTTTTGCAAGCTCAACAGCCCGGGGATGTAAAACCTCTGCCCCCAGATTAGCCAGTTCAAGCATCTCATCATAGGAAATATAATCAAGTTTACTGGCCTCATCTACAATTTTAGGATCAGTTGTGAAAATACCCTCTACATCAGAATATATTTCACACCTATCAGCATTAAGTGAAGCTGCCAAAGCTACTGTAGTAGTATCAGAACCTCCACGCCCCAGTGTTGTAAAATCATCACGTGAATTTACACCCTGAAATCCAGCAACAACTACTATTTTATCTTTTTCTAACTCCTCTTCAATTCGATGATTATCAATATTTTTTATAAGTGCTTCATTATGTTTATCATTGGTTTCTATTTTTACCTGACTACCTGTAAGAGAGATGGCAGGATAACCTTTTTCATGTATAGCCATACTTAATAAGGCAATTGAAACCTGTTCCCCTGTAGTCAGGAGCATATCCACTTCTCTGGGTGAAGGATTATCTGTTACCTTATTCATTAACTCAACTAAATCATCAGTTGTATCCCCCATTGCGGAAACTACAACTACAACTTTCTCCCCCTTTTTGTACTCTTTAATTACTCTATCAGCTACATTATTAATTCTTTCTATATTACCAACAGAAGTACCACCATATTTTTGTACAATTAAGTTCAATATAATTCACTCCATTATTTTTTTTATTCATTATCTCCTTCTACTCTAATTTTACTTGAAATTTCTATTACATCTTCTAAACTTTTTAATTCTTCTAGTGATTTATTTAAATACTTTTCCTTAACAGGATGAGTAACTAAAACAAGTGGCACAACAGGTTTTAGGCGATTTTTCTGTAGTACTGATGCTAAACTTACCTTATTATCTCCAAGAACTTTAGCTAAATTAGCCATAACACCTGGTTTATCATTAACTTTTATTCTTAAATAGAATTTATTTTTAACTTCTACTATATTTTTAATTTTATAATCCTGTCTTGCTGATACAAAATAATTATTTCCATTTTTATAATTTATATTTCTCGCTGCCTGAATTATATCAGCTACAACTGCACTCCCAGTAGGCATTTGTCCTGCCCCTTTACCATGTGACATAACATCACCAACTGCATCACCATGTATATAAACTGCATTATAAACATTATTAACAAGAGCCAGGGGATGGTTTTTAGGCACAAAAGAAGGATGAACCCTGATATCCAGACCATCTTTTCCCTGTTTACCAATAGCTATAAGTTTTATAACATAGCCCAATTCATCAGCTATTTCAATATCTTCCCGACTTATATTTCTAATTCCTTCTACATAAATAGACTTTACATCTATCAGGGTCTCAAATGCAAGTGATGACAGTATACATATTTTATAGGCTGCATCAAGACCATCAATGTCAGAAGACGGATCACTTTCAGCATACCCTTTATTTTGAGCTGTCTCTAAAACATCAGCAAATTCTTTTTTCTCTTCTGTCATTTTTGTCAATATATAATTTGTAGTTCCATTTAAAATTCCTGTGATTTCTTTGATTCTATTTGCAGCCAGTGATTCTTTTAAAGGCCTAACAATTGGTATTCCACCAGCAACACTACCTTCATAACTTATCTGTACTCCATTTTTTTCTGCTAGGTTTAATATTTCATTACCATATTTGGCAATCACAAGTTTATTAGCAGTAACAACACTTTTTTTGTTTTTTAAAGCTTCAATTATATATTTATGTGCTGGATTTTCACCACCTATTAATTCAACTATGAGATCTATTTCTTGATTATTAATAATTTCAGCAGGGTCTTCAGTAATCAATTTATTGTTAATATCTAAATTACGTTTCTTTTTCTTATCTCTAACAAGTATTTTCTTGATTTCAACCTTTGTTCCTACTTTTGCTTTTATATTTTCATGATTTTTTTTCATTATTTTATACACGCCACTACCGACTGTTCCCAATCCCAGCAAACCAATATTAATCAACTTTTTTATACCCCCTCTTTTGATAGTCCTTTTAGGACCTTAATATATTTTAGTACCCTTATTATCCGGTTCAGTAATAATGTAGTTACTTTTTATTCCATGTTCATTAAATATATTAACCATTTTTTTACCAATTTTATCACAGTTCTTATTTGCAAAAGCAATCAATGTTGGTCCAGAACCACTAAGTGCTACACCTTTTGCACCTTCATTATATGCAGATTTTATTATTTTATGGAATCCGGGAATAAATTTTGCTCTGTAATCCTGATGAAGCCTATCTTTCATAGCAGTATAAAGATAATCCCAGTTACCTTCATAAAAACAGGATGTTAATAAAGCTGTTCTACTATGATTATAAATTGCATCCTCGTAACTAATTTTCTCTGGTAAAACCTCTCTTAATTTTTTAGTTGAAATTTCAAATTCAGGAATTACCAATATTATTTTTAAATCTGTATCAATATTGATTTTCTTATTTACCCAACTTTCATCAGTTATCATATTTATATTATATCCACCCTGAAAGGCAGGTGTTATATTGTCAGGATGTCCTTCAATTTCTATAGCCTTGTTTAACATTTCTTTTTTTGTTAAAGGTTGTCCCATCATTAAATTTATTCCTACTAAACCAGCAATTATTGCTGCTGCACTACTTCCCAGTCCTCTAGCAATAGGAATAGATATTTTAGCCCTAACTTCTATCCCAAAATCTATATCAAATGTATTTTTAATCACTTTATATGTAAGATTTTTATCATGAGAAAGTTTGATTTGTTTACCAGAAATTGATTCTTTAAAATCAAATTTTATACCTCTATCAATTTTACTAAATGTATAGTAATTATATAATTTTAAAGCTATACCCAGGCAATCAAAACCAGGCCCTAAATTTGCAGATGTAGCTGGAATACGAAACTTATACATATTATTCACCCAATTTATAAATATTTTTTTTATTTAGGATATTTTAATGAAAATGTTCTTGCATAATTAATTATGCAAGAGACTTAATTATAAAAATATCTTCTGTATATTTTATCATTATTCTGTATTAATTACAAGAAAAAAAGATAGCACCTTTGATTTGATGCTATCTTTCAATACTTTATGAAATTTTTACTTTAATGAATTTCAACATCTCGAGCCTGATTTCGTCTCATATAAGATGCCACTTCATTTATTTTTGCTCTGTCTGCTTCTACTGTTGCTACTATACTTCCTTTTTTTACTTCATTCTCATAAAATTCTCCTCTATCTTCCGGAATACCCATATCAACCAAACTTCCGGTAATTCCACCTGCTGCAACTCCAGTAAGTCCGGCAGCAATAGGTCCAGCAGCAACTATGGGACCTATACCTGGTATTGTTAATGCTCCAGCACCTGCAATTAAACCGGCTAGCCCACCAATAGTACCACCAGTTGTTGCTCCTCTTCCTATACCAGATGTAAGATTTTCTCTGTTTTCATCACCTTCACCTTTTACTATATCTTCTTTGGCAACAATTGAAATTTCATCATCTGTTATACCTGCATTTCTAATTTCATTCATTGCATTTTCAGCCTGGCTACGATCATCAAAAACTCCTATAACTGTAGACACAGAATAATATCCTCCTTTAGTAGTTTTGTATTTATATTAACCAT
>CAYRVO010000067.1:4456-6840 GCA_964427565.1 uncultured Halanaerobiales bacterium
AATAATATTTACTATTTAACACCTGTATGGCCAAATCCCCCTTCACCTCTTTTACTGCCTTGAAGATCATCAACTACCTCCCACTCAATTTCATATGTTTTATGAATTATTAATTGAGCCACCCTGTCTCCTTTATTTATTTTAAATTGATCAGAACCGTGATTTATCAATATTACTCCCAGTTCACCCCTATAACCAGGATCAATTACTCCATCTGCATTTAAGACAGTTATACCATCTCTAAGAGCAAGTCCACTACGTGGATAAACAAATCCTGCATATCCTGCAGGAATAGCAAGTTTTAAACCTGTTTTTATTAATTTGAATTCATCTGACTCTAAGCAATAATCTTCATTTGCTATTAAATCCATACCTGCATCTTCTCCATAATGTTGATATTTGGGTAATTGTACATCAGGGTCAACTTTTTGTACTTTAATTTTCATTTATATCACCTCTTCTGAATTAATTTAGAAACAATTACAGCTTCAAATCCCCTGTCTCTTAATTTATCAATTATTTTCGATAATGCTTTTAAAGTGGGTTTAGTTGGATGTAATAAAATAATGCCCCCATCATCAATCTTATTTATTACTCTCTGAACAATTAATTCTGGTGCCGGTCTCTGCCAATCAATTGAATCAGCTGACCACATTATAGTCCTGTATCCTAAACTAGCAGCTATCCTGGCTATTCTCTCATTCACCTCTCCATAGGGTGGGGCATATAAATTGGGTTTTTTATCTGTAATAGCATAAATTAAGTCCTCATTTTTCCTTATATGTTCTTGTAATTGATTATTATTTAATTTTACAGGATTTTTATGTCTGTATCCATGATTACCTATTTCATGTCCCCTACTATTTATCTCATTTAATAATCCAGGAAATTTTTCTGCCCAATTTCCAGTTATAAAAAAGGTTGCTTTTACATCTTTTTTATCCAGTATATTTAATATACCAGGGATATAACCTTCACCCCAATCTACATTAAATGTTATGGATACTCTATTTTTACCCCTTGTTCCATGATAATAGGGATTTAATTTGTTGCCCAAAGCTGGAACTGTCAGATCATACTGAACCATTCCCAACATAATTCCTAGCAACTTAAAAATTATTATAACATAAAAGTACTTATATTTAATCATCTTATTTCCCCTGCCTTACCTGTAAACCATTATGTGTATGAATTTGATAATTTTCATGATAGATAAGGTCAGAAAGAGATACAATTTCAAATCCCTTTTCTTGCAATTTTGGTATCAAAATCTTTAATGCTTCCACTATATGTGGTGCATTATTATGCATTAATATAATGTCTCCAGTAGATACATTTTCATCTATTCTTTCGACAATATATTCAGAGCTATGACCCTGCCAATCTAGTGAATCAAGACTCCACTGTACAACCTGATAACCATTTTCTCTCACAGTTCTAATAACCTTATTATTATATTCACCAAAGGGTGGCCTAAATAAATTTGAAGTTTTTCCAGTTAACTTTTTAATAAGTTTTTCTGTATCAACTAATTCTTTTTTTAATTCATCTCGGGTCAAAGAATTACAATGAGGATGTGTGTAAGTATGATTACCAATTTCATGCCCTGCTGCTGCTATTTGTTTTACAAGATGTGGATACTTTTCCAACCAGTAACCGGCAAAAAAGAATGTTAGTTCTAAATCATGCTTTTCAAATAATTTCAACAAAGCTTCCGTATGCTCAGATCCCCAGGTCCCATCAAGTGTTATGGCTATTTTTTTATCTTCCCTTGCTACTTTGTAGATTGGTACAAGCCTATTATTTAATACAGGTATACACTCTCCATATCTATTGCCCATAAAAAACCCACTTGCAAATGCACAGATAATTATTAACAAAGTGATAGATATTACTATTCTTTTACCCCAGGTAATAAACCATCTCATTTTGATCCCCCCAGATTAATATCTATGCAAATAATTATGGTCATATTCTCTTTAATCAAGTACATATAATTATATATAAGGGGGATTTAATGTGTTTATAACAATAAACTATAAAGGAAAAATAATATTCTGCATAATTTTAATAATTATTACCTGTATTATTTTTTGTTCTTTTAATAAAATATCTTTTATACCTTCTTCTATAGAAAATATGGAATTTAAAGTAGTTATTGATCCCGGACATGGTAGTATTGATATCGGTACTCATTACAATAATATCTATGAAAAAAATATAAATTTATCTATAGCAAACTTTTTAAACCAGGAATTAAAAAATGCAAATATAATTACCATTCTGACCAGAAAAAAAGATATATTATATCATGATGATAGAAATGAAGATTTAAAACACCGACCAAAAATAGCAAAAAAATATAATGCTGATTTATACATTAG